>JAKLPX010000369.1 GCA_022013635.1 Candidatus Delongbacteria bacterium | reverse complement strand
TGAAAAGTTTCTATGGAGCTATGCTGAATTTTAACATAGGAAAGTTAAGATAAAAAAAGCCCCGTGAATGGGGCTTTAAAAAACTATTGTTTAAGTTTATTTATAATCTATCGGTTCGATTTCGTTATTCAGTACCATAAGGCCGTTCATAGCCAATGCCGCCATTTCATCCTCACCGGGATAAATAACAACAGGCGCAATCCACGATGTTCTTTCTTCAACTTGTTTGTTGAAGTCGGGATTGAAAGCGATTCCACCGGTCAAAATTATCGCGTCAACTTTACCTTTCAAAACGGTTGATAAAGAACCTATCTCTTTCGCAACCTGATAAATCATAGCGTCATGAATCTTGATAGCCTCTTTATCACCTGCAAGACATCTTTGTTCTACTTCATAAGCGTCATTGGTTCCGAGATAAGCGGCAAAACCGCCTTTTCCTTTAAACATCAGCTTCATTTCTTCATGCGTATATTTTCCGCTGAAAGCCATCGCGCAGACATCGCCTATAGGCAGGGTGCCGCTTCTTTCGGGGCTGAAAGGTCCTTCTCCGTCAAGTGCTTGATTAACATCAATAACTCTACCTTTTTTGTGAGCGCCCACAGAAATACCGCCGCCGAGATGGGCTACAATCACATTGACTTCTTCGTATTTTTTAGAAACGCTTTTGGCATATTTTCTCGCTACGGCTTTTTGATTCAGAGCATGGAAAATTGAAATTCTTTGAAACAGCGGGTGACCGGCTATTCTTGCAATATCTTCTAATTCGTCAACTACGACAGGATCGGTTATGACCGACATTGAGTCGGGAAGAGAATTTGCAATATCTTCAGCTATAAAACAGCCGAGATTACTGGCATGGTCTTTTTTGCTGTTTCTGATATCATGTTTCATCTGCTCATTTACAAGAAATACGCCTGATGGAACAGGTTTTACAAGTCCGCCCCTTCCGACTACAATCCTGATTTTATCAAGCTCAATTTCAGCTGCTTTAAGTTCTTTTAGAATTACTTTTTTTCTGAAATCATACTGATCAATGATCTTTGGGAACGGAGCCAAATCATCTACAGAATGCTTGATGTTTTTTAAGAACACCAATTTCTCTCCGTCGTAAACAGCAATTTTAGTTGATGTTGATCCGGGGTTGATTGCCAAGATCCTTTTTGTCTCCATAATGCTCTCCATTTTTATAATTAAATTTTATGCCGTCAAATTAAGATATCGAGATGCAATCATATTTTGATAATTTATTTTCTCTATGCGTTCATGGCTGCAAGAGCTATTGAATACAATTTAGTTTTTACGCTGTCGCCTCTTGATGAAAGCACTGCCGGAACTTTTGCTCCCACAACTATTGCTCCAAGCTCTCCATGGCAGAGTTTCGTATGGAATTTATAGAATGTATTACCTGATTCGATGTTCGGAAATACGATGCAGTCCGCATCACCGGCGACTTCGCTTTTTAATTTTTTGATCTCTGCGCTTTCTTTATCAACAATAACATCCAGTGCCAAAGGACCCTCAACAAGGGCACCTTTTATTTGCCCTCTGTCAGCCATTTTTGAAATTATCGCGGCGTCTGCGCAGGCAGGAAATTTATAAGATACCTGTTCGGTTGCGGCAAGGAGAGCAACTTTCGGAGTTTCGATACCGAGAGATTTAGCGACTTTTATAACATAGTTTGTGATCGCGATTTTCTGTTCCAGATCAGGTAATTGAATAACAGCCACATCGGATATAATAAGAAGTTTATGGTAACCGGAATTTTCGATTACAGTAACATGCGAAAGAACCGCTTTGGGAGGCATCAGTCCCTTTTCTTTATCCAAAATGCATTTTAAATATTTATCTGAAGTTACCATACCCTTCATAATGAAATCAGCCTTACCTTCATTTATTATTTCGACGGCTTTCTGGGTCGCTTTTATTTCGTCAGCTTCATCAACGATTGTAAATTTATTGATATCTATATTTTCCTGTTTGCATACTTTTTCGATTTCAATTTTGGAACCTACTAAAATTCCTTCAATTATTCCAAGATCAACCGCATTTCTTACTGCTTCGATGGTGTGAGCATCGTTAGCATAAGCTGCAACCATTCTTTTTTTAGGTTTAGATTTAAGTACTTCCAGCATTTGGTCAAGTTTCGTGATAGGCATGATACGCTCCATAAATTAAATTATTAATTGCTATTTTAAAAGTTATCAAAAATAGTTTTTTTGTACATTTTAGTCAAGATTTAATTTTAGATATAATAGATTGAAAAAAGAGTAAATTACGCTATGATATATAGCTGAATTCATATAATAAAAAACTCTGTCGCATTAATAAATTGCTTCTATAGAACATTATCGTACCGGCAAGAAAAGACAGTAAGAGATTTTTTATTCTCTGAAAGCAGCTTGATAATTATACTTTGTCATCATCCGGCATAATGAAAATGAGCATTATATATATCAGAATTCCCGGAAACGCAGCGCTGAATATTGAGGCGAGCACATAAGCTATTCTAACTAATGTCGGATCCCAGCCGATCCATTCGGCAATTCCGCCGCATATTCCAAAGAACATCGAATTTTTCTTTGATTTTGTAAGTCTCATAATTTCCTCCGTTTGTTTAAAGCTTAGACAACAAATTTCAGAAAAAGTTGTCATTACTTTTTATTAACATCACCGATATTCATCAAAGGAAGCGGATTAGGGCTGTCGCCGTTAAGGAAATATATTTTGGCATTATCATCTTTCGATATAGCTTTTAAAGCTTCAAGAGCCTGAAGTTTAATATAACTGGTATTATTAGATATAGCTTTGTTTATCGCCGTAATTCTATAAGCTTCAGCATCAGCTAAGAGTTTAATCTTTTCTGCTTCCATTGAAGCGGCAGTTTTTTCTGCTTCTGCGGCAACAACTTTCTGTTTCTGCTCAGTTGTAAATCTTTCAAGCTCAGCTTTCTGTTTCTCGACTTCCTGCTCTCTTTCTTTCTTTTTCTCTATTGCGATCATAATGAATTTAGGAAGCGTGATATCTCTTATCAATACCGCGCTTACTTCCACACCTTTCGGCTCGAGATAATCCTTAAGTCCTGATAGAAGGGAGGTTTCTAGAGTTGCCTGAACTTCGTCAAGAAAAAAGTCTTCGGCTCTTTTAATTGACTTTCCCTGCTCTCTCAATATTGATCTTAATTTTGGAACGAGATGAACTCTGATCACATCATCGAAAGTTCCGGTTGATTTGAGAATGGCAGGAGTACTTACTCCTTTTAATCGGAACTGGATGCTTACATCAACACTGGTCTGAAGCTGATCTTGTGTTGGCACTTGTGCCTGTTCCTGATGAGTTTTTTCTCTGACATCATAGATATGAAAGCTGTAAAAAGGATTTACCGGGATATGAAGACCTTCCGTGTAAATTTCAGTTTTAACTTCTCCGAAAAGCGTTGCTACTGCTACATGGCCTGCTTCCACACTGATAAAGAATCGTTTTCCGAAAAGAAGAAGTATTAAAACCGCCAATACTATGAATGCTATCTTGAATTGTTTGAATGCCATGATTCCTCCTGTTTTATTGTTTCGTGTAATTTAACATAAAAATCAAAAAATAACAAACACCAAAGTGTTTTT
>JAKLPX010000368.1 GCA_022013635.1 Candidatus Delongbacteria bacterium | reverse complement strand
CGGGGAATTCCAAGTAATTTGTACTTCTCTCTATACTCCTCTAGTTTTTTAAACTCATCAGATTTTTTTACTTTCAATGTGTCATTGTAATAGTCCGGATCAAACGGTTTCGGTTGTGCGAACAATCCAAAACAAAATCCAATCATCACTACTACAAATATCATCCTTTTCATCTTTCCTTCTCCTTCTTTATTTCAAGTTTCTTTTTTATTTTTTCTTAATCCTCATACAAATTCTATCCTTTTAAAACTCAGCGGGAAAGATATTTTCATTAAAACATTTCAGCAAGTTAATTATTTTCATGTTTTCTATTTATTTTCTTTCTAACCGTAACTACATTCTTCGGATCGCAGCCTTCGAACTTGCTTGGCCGTAATTCTTTTTTCCCGTCAGCTATTCCTACCGACATCGGAGCATATCCGTGAAAGTTCTTTACGCTTGTGATAACAAGTGTGTGCCCGTCTTCTATTGTACACTTTACCTTCGTACTGTCAAAATCAACTACATAAGCTATCGCATTTCCATTCGGATCTGCAAAATGGTTATTGAGATCTATTTCCTGCCTGCCAAAGTCTTCCTTCGCATGAAAATCTTCTATCGGAGCAGTCAGATAAGGCACTTGAGTAGTTACATCTCCTATCGTTATCTTTAATGAGTCCCTAACCGTAAACTCTCCATCGTAAATTGAGATATATAAGCTGTCAACTCCGCTTTCATTAGCCTTGCTTTCGATTATAAGCTGATCGTCGTAGAATGATATATAGGTGTCTATCTTACTCTGTGTAGTCCGCACGCTGTATCCGAGCCAGTCTTTATTCGGATCAGTATAATGATCCTTCAGATTTATGTACATCGTCTTGAAATTGGCTGGTGTTTCAATATCTGGGATTTCTGCTTTAATAACAGGCGGCAGGTTACCTGCCACTACATTTATATGACTGCTTATCACTCTTGTGTCAACTGTCACATTTACTGTAATATCAGTTTTTCCGGTAACATCAGGCTTTGATGTTAGGCATAACTCACTGCCTTCAAACACTGCGTCAATAATTGCCGGATTGCTCTGAGTTACACTGTAAACAGGTGGACTTGGCAGTTCATTTGTAAACTGTGTTGAAATATCTATCCTCTTAGATTCGAAATCTATTGGCAATTGAAGTTCCTGACTTGCAAATCCGCTTGAAAAGCAAAGATCGTCTCCATCGTCAGCTATAATTACGGTTTTAGTTACAACTGTCGGTATTGTGCCTGTGCTGTCGTCAGCCACAATTGTAAGATTGCAGGTTCCATTTACATTCTCAATACTTTTAATAACCAAATTATTGTCAGTAAGAATTACACTCATCATTGAAGGGTTGCTGCAGGAAGCACTATAATATATTTCCCCTTTTGCAGGATCAGGATCGCTGAAATGCCCACTAAGGTTAATATTTATCTCTCCAAAATCCTCAACAAGATTATCAAGTTCGGTTATTTCAGGATTATAAACAGGCGGATTGAAAGGCAATACCGTTACCTTAAAGGTCATTTCTTGATCATCATCTCCGCCGTGTTCTCTTTTGCCGTCATCTTTTAATTTTACAATTATTTCAGCTTCCCCGTTTTCCTTATCTGCCGGTCTGTACATCAGCACGGCAGTCGTATCTCCTGCTACATATTCCATCTCAAGCTTTAAACTGTCTGCGGGTATTAATGATAAATTCTTACTCTCCAATTCGAGCGTAATTACCTTCTGGGTCAGAAACTTTGAAGCTTTTGCATTATTTAACGGAATAACTACTTCCCTGAACTTCTTGTTTTCTTCAACTATAGCCGTTATTTTTAAGCTCCCATCTTCCCGCTGCTCCACATCTTTTATTCTCTTTATATTCTTTAAGATAGATTTGCTACCCTGCGTTTCCAGATCCTCATTATCACCTGAGATTGCGCCTTCACCGTTAGTTATACCCGTAAGATTTATCTTCTGCCAGCCACAGTGTTGCTTAACTTCCTGGTCAGCAACTTTGTCAATCGTAGGTGGAAGGTTTATCATATAAAATGTTCTTACCTGAAAGTTATCTATATGATGGATAGTCGGATCAGTTGATGACGGAGGATTTAATGTTATCGGTAAAGGATTCCAGATAGGTGTGCCTGAACTCCAATCCCAATTGTCTATTATACCTGCAAAATTAATAGTATAAAACTGGATAAACTTCAGCCTGATCTGCTGCCCGCTGTAATCGTGATACCTGGTATCTCCAAGTACACTTCCCCAGTTCAAGCAGAAAAAGTACTTGTTCCAATAATTATCTCCAAATAACCCGTCCATATTAGGTTCAAAATAGTTCGGTAAATTTAATGTGTATCCTGTAACAGGATAATCAGCCTCACTTTGATACATTGATCCGAAAAACTGCTTCGGTAACGGTACACCTGCTGCATCGCATACCTGAATAAACATCATTGACCTGCAACCGGTGCGAAAATCCATCCCTGACTCTCTCGCGTAATCAAAATAAAGATATGTCTGCACACTATCTTCAACAGGCGGTACTGTGATCACGGGGCTTAATATCTCGAATCTCTGAGCCGTAAAATAATTTGTTGATGTTCTCAACTCGGTAGAGTTTGTAGAAGTATTGGGAGTTGTCCGCCAATAATGCAGTTCTTCGCCCAGACCGGAAGGATAGGCATATTGCGTTAATGTCTGCCAGTTACCCATCCCATTCTCAAAATCTTCCCAATTATCTGAGTAACCTACCTTGATCTTTTTCTGATCGAAAGAAAGCGGATCATCCTTATACCGTGCCCGCATAGTCACAAACCCTTCAGGCTGTTCAGAAAAATCCCAAACAAATTTATAGGTACGGTTCGTATCTACATCTTTACTGTACGCTAAAGTAATTTTTTCACTTGGCTGCCCGTCAAGCAGTATCTCCACTCCACCCCATTTATCAGGATCAACACTCAATGGCACAGTTACAAATATCGTATCCTTTTCAAGAATCGTAGTTGGTGCTCCAAACACAACCTTTGTGCCTGTATTAGGTTTCTTGAAAACCATTTGCGCACTGCTGAGGGTAATCGGGCGGTATAGGGAAATAGGCAGTAAAGACAAATATTTTGTATTATATTCGCTTTCTGAAGGATATTTTGCCATCGCTTTTATTACATACTGCCCTGATTTAAAATCAGCCAAGTTCCAATCATAATCAAATGATGAAGATGTACCGATTTCTACATACTCGCCAACAACTCCGTCTTCAACTTTTGCGTACAAATATTTAATTGATGCCGGCATTTCTTTATTACCGTCAGGATCTGATTCCAAATTAATAGGAATTGAGCTTGTTTTAAGTGTTAAAATTCCATTATTAAGCTTCGTATAATCAATTTCAAGCTCCGATATTCCATCAGTTTCAGTATCTTTACTTTTTTCTCCTGCCAAATAATCTGTATAAAGCCTGATCGGTCCGAGATATCCATTGGTTTTTGTTATTATGGTAGTGCCGTCGTTTGCATAAAAAGTTGCTATGATTTCGTATAGCTTATTACTGTCGAAGATTCCTTTGGGCAAAGATAAATTAAAATATGAATTATCTGAATAGTAAACATCTCCAAATGATTTTGTTTCACTTATTTTCGTACTTGGAGTAACTTGTTTGATGTCATAACGAACAAATTTAATAAATTTATGAAAACCTTCGTCTTTTTTAAAACCCCGCACTTCCCCAAGATAATCCTCAGCAAATAGTCTAATATCAAGCATTTCTAAGTTGAATAAAGTAATATAATCTGAAGACAAACGCATTTCAGGTTTTGATATATTAAAATTCAGAGTATCCAAAGATTTATCTTTATAATAAGATGGTTGTTGTATGAAGTACTGTTGATTATGGTAGTTATCTTCGCAGTTTTCTGCGTACATTCGAATAAATGGTTGATAATAAACATCCAAATCATTAAAAAGAGTTTTAAGTTTTTTGTAATCATCTGTTAGGTCAATCTGCCAATTAATACATAATGATGAGCCTGGAGAGAGCATAAATCTGTCATTACCTATGCATTGAGCGCTTTTAAGGTATGTCCCGTCATCTAAATGAAGAAAATCCGTGTTACTGCTATTCTTGTACTCATAGTTATAGAACAATTCTACATTATAGGCTTTTTCTTTTCCCAAAATTTCCAAATCTACTACATTCTTTCCTTTCAATAGGTTTAGTACCTTAGGAGTTCTGGGTGTGCTAGAATCATATTCCTTTTTATATTTCGCAGGAGCATACCATGCCAATACTCCGTTTTTTTCATCGTCTCCCGGAAAATCATTTCTTAAATAGACTAATTCTTCAGGCGCTGGAGGAATTAAAATATACTTGTTAGTATAATACATTAGCTTTTTGTAAGCATCGCTTTCGGGATGAGCTGACCAAGTATGCCCAAGACCGCCTAAACCGTGCAAGATTTCATGTCTGATAGTAGCTTTAAGTTTTTCAGAAGGTAAATGTTTAGCTACATCATCGTAAACAGTTATATTGATTCTATTGGCAAAATTATTATTTACATCATCTTTTTTTACCCTAGTACTCATTACTCTATTTTTATTTTCATCGCTTATATCATCCCAAATAAAATGAATAATCATTCTTGAAGAAGTTGTCAAACATGTTGGATTAATACCTACTATCTGGGGAGCAGAGGCAACACCAGAAACTAATTCATTGATATCATTAATTAATTCAGGTGTTATCAAAGATTGATAGTAACTTCCATCACAAATATCATATTGCCAATCACTAAAAGTAACTGTATATGCTCCAGAAGAGCAAGGCATTTCTGTATATGGAGGTGGGCTGATTTGTTTATCTACTACATTATAATTATAATGCGTAAAAGCAAATAGTCTAAGAGCGAATATTATAAGAAATAGTATATACTTATTCATTATTAATTCCTTTGTAAGTTTTATTTATAACAATTCTTATTTTTCTAAAATTCAATATCATAAAAGTTTTCTGTTTCATTTGTCTTTTCAATTAACTTAATATATTCACTTAGTTTCAAAATATTAATATAATCCGGGTATCGCCATTTCTTATCATTAATTTCATTATTTTCTATTAAATATATTCCCATATTACGATTTTCTAGAATATTTTTATTATTAACAACATCTTTATCTTTATCTTTGTAAATATTACTTTGTCTTACAAAAAAAATATATTTACTCCCGACTGTCAACATAGTCTCACCCCAATCTTCCACTGTACAAAGTTCCTTTGTAGTGGGATGATATCCGTATAGACAATAAACATGATATTTATTTGGTAATTCATCAAAGTAATATGAACCTTTAATAAACTCCTCAACACTTACTTCTATATTTGTATTCAAACGATCTACAGTGTAACATTCTTTACTGTAAAAAGGTGATTCAACACTTTTTACTGTACCAATAAATATTAAGCTCTTTGAAAATATATAGCTGATAAGAGTTTCTTGTGATATTACATTTCTGTTCACTGGTTCTAAAAATCCCATTTCTTCATAGCCAGCATATCGCAAGCCGAGTTTTTGTAATTCTTTGAATTTATGCAAATTTATTTTATCTGCATAAAGGATATTATCGAAGTATTTCACTGTATCTCCATTTTTGTCAACACCTGATTTCCAGTCTACTATATAATATAGACCTAATTTTTCCACTAATTTAAAGTAATTTTCTTTATGTTGTTGTAAACTTTCGGTACTTTTCGTTTTTTGTGATTTTAGAGGAAGTTGCCCACGCTCCGGGAAAAAGTCATAAATTACTTTTGCTGATAGCACAAAAGTAAGTACTATAATTAACAAACCTATCATAATCCTTCTCATCTTCTCTTCTCCTTCTTTATTTCAATTTTTTTTTATTTTTTCTTGATCCTCATTCGAATTCTAACTCCTAAACTCAGCGGGAAAGGTATTTCTGTTATAATATTTCTGCAAGTTAATTAATTTCATGATTTTTTTTTTATCTTCTCTTTTATTCTAACTACATTCTTCGGATCACAGTCTTTAAAATTCGGGTCTTTAATCTTCTGTACACCGTCGTCAATACTCACATGGATCGGTACATATCCGTGAACGTTTTTAACGCTTTTCATTACCAGAAGATGTCCTTCTTCTATCGTACATTTTACCTTCGTGCTGTCAAAATCAACCACATAAGCTATACCAGTCCCCGCAGGATCGGCAAAGTGATTGTTAAGATCAATCTCCTGTCTGCCAAAATCTTCCTTAGTATGAATATCTTCGATCGGTGTAGCCAGATACGGAACCTGAACTGTCGGTGTTCCTATCGTAATCTTTAACGAATCTCTGACAGTAAACTCACCGTCATAAATTGAAATATACAAGCTGTCTTCTCCGCTTTCATTAGCCTTACTTTCTATTATAAGCTGATCGTCATAGAATGAGATATAAGTATCAACCTTGTTCTGCGTAGTCCTTACGCTGTATCCAAGCCAGTCCTTGTTCGGATCGGTATAATGATCTTTCAGATTTATAGACATCGTTTTGAAATTCGCATCTGTTTCGATATCTGCGATCTCGGCTTTTATTTCAGGCGAAAGATTACCTGCCACTACATTTATATGACTGCTGATCACTCTCGTATCAACGGTTACATTTACTGTAATATCAGTTTTCCCCGTAACATCCAGTTTTGAAGTAAGGCATAATTCACTGCCTTCAAACACTGCGTCAACTACTGCCGGATTTGTCTGAGTCACGCTGTAAACAGGCGTACTTGGAAGTTCATTCGTAAACTGCGTTGATATATCTATCCTCTTAGATTCGAAATTGACAGGCAGCTGCAGTTCCTGACTTGCAAATCCGCTTGAAAAGCAAAGATCTTCTCCGTCATCAGCTATAATTACGGTTTTAGTTACAACTGTCGGTATTGTGCCTGTGCTGTCGTCCGCTACAATCGTTAAATTGCAGGTTCCGAATACATTTTCTATACTTGTAACCGTTAACATATTATCATTAAGCGTTACGGTCATCATTGAAGGATTATCGCAGTATGCTTTATAGTATATATCAACGGTGCCAGGATCAGGGTCTATAAAATGACTGTCGAAATTTATATCTATTTGACT
>JAKLPX010000367.1 GCA_022013635.1 Candidatus Delongbacteria bacterium | reverse complement strand
AGCAGTTGCCGGACATATTGATCCGTTGGATGAAATTGACACATTGAAAGTAACAGTGCCTTTAGCTATAAATCCGGAAAAATGGGGTCATGTGGAGATATTGAAAGACGGAAAGCTTGATCCTGATCATATCTATAAGCCGCTTACCGGACTTCATTTCAAAGACAGTGCAGATGGTTTAACTCGAACATATAAATTTGTATGGGATTTTTATGATGATGAGGAAGGATTTGTGACATTAAGGGCAAGGTATAAACTGGATACGCTTTCATGGAGTCAGAAAAAGACGAAAGTAGAATATGCTGAAACATGGGAGAATTTTGATAATGCATCAAACGGAGCTATACCAACAGGCTGGGAAACAAAAACACAGTACGCTTATCCGCCGGGTAACGGACCGGAACTTCATTACTGGCGAACCACTGATAATACAAATATTTATGATATTGAAGGCATGAAAAACAGTTTATTTACATCAAATGATTTAAGAACATCTTCAGCTACATTTTCATCACAGAGATTTGAGATACTCAGTCCTGTTATAGAGATACCTGCTTTACAAGACAGCGTGAGCAGCTTTTTGATGTTCGATTACGCAAGAGAGCTTTATAATATTTTCTTTACTAATGGTGCGAGATCTTTGATGGTAATGCAGTACTGTGATGAGTACGGGAATATGCTTCCTTATGAATATCAGCCTATAGGTTCAATGGATGCAACAGAAACGCTTGATGACGGATCACATTACCCTTTAACAGGGTATCCATTAAATCTTAGTAATTTTTTCCTGCCTAATATAGCAGGGATCCATTTATATCCTGATGGTATATGGTTAAAAATGATCTTCGGGCTTGCTCCTCCATTTACAACGATGAATTTACAGGAAGGGAAGCGGAAGATAAGAGTAAAATTCATACAATACTTCAATAATAATTTTGTGGGTATAACGGACAATTGGGATACAAGTTCCGGTACGCCTATCTGGTCACCTTCAAATTTTATACTGAATCCGCCGGATTATACAGATCTGACGATTCATCATTTTGATAACTTTATAGTCAAAACCTACTATGACATAAACCTGCCGCCGACAGTAAAAGCAGTAGCTGATCAGGAAGTGATACAGCACTGCGGATGGCAAACAATAGAGTTAACCGGAATATCGAACGGACAGGGAGCGATCCTCGGGGATTATGAAGAAATTGGTACAGACGGTAAAGGAATATTAAAAGATATAGTAAAGATAAACAGCGTTGAAGAAACGGAAAACGGGACATTAAAAATAACTGCACTGGTCAGGGACGATAAAGATTTAAAAGAAATATCATTTGACCCGAACGCATTGAAGGCATCAAAATTTCCGACCCAGCAGGTAATCGAAATGAAAATAACGAGTTCAAATGAGAAATTACTTCCGCTCGACAGCCTTAAATATGAATTTACTCCCGGAGCTGATAAAGTTGATCTTTACTATAAGCCTGTAGATACGGAGAACGGAGAAACAGAGTTGAAAGTATGGCTTAAGGATAATGGTGGAATTGAGCATAACGGTAGAGACACTACGGCTATAAATTTTAAGGTTAATGTAATACCTTTCAACGCTCCGAAATACGATCCGCCGATAACAGAGCTGACCGGTATCACAGAAGATTTTCCGGAGTTAAATATAAACCTCGGCGATCATTTTAAAGACGCGGAAGGAGATCCTATAATATTTTCGATGAGTGCGGATACGGCATTAGTTGATATTACTCTGAATGAAGATGTGCTTAAAATAAAAAGTAAAAAAGATGTGTTTGGCACAGGATTATTAACTATCATGGCAGATGATAAAAGCGGAGCAATACCCACAATTGAGACTATAAACATAAACATAGTAGATGACGGAACGGATTTTGAGTTTGAAGATCAATATGTAATAATAAATGAAGATGATATACCGGTAAAAAATCTTCCGGATAATTTTGAACCAGAAAGTATGGATTTAACCGCAATGTTCAATTCAGAATCTGCAAATGCGGCAGTATTCAGCTTATCTCTTGACAATGAAGAAACTCTTAATGCAGCGATAAGCGGCAACAATATAAATTTGACGGCTATACAAGATTCTATGGGTGTGGCAATAGCATCAATTGGTATAACGATCAACGGAATGCAATATAATACAAAGTTGAAGTTTGTTGTCGGCAACTTCCCGCCAGTGATAAAAGCAGAGATCGCTGATATAGAAACTCCCGCAAATTTCAAGACAATGAACATAAATCTGAAAGATCATTATACCGACCCGAACAAAGACTGGCTCGGATACAGTGTGAGGACTACGCAGAGTAAGATTGATACTTACATCTCGTTCTATGATGATCAGCTCATTATCGAAAGCAAGGCTAATGAGAGCGGAATAGACAGTTTATTCATTTCAATCTATGATGGAGAGTTTACGGTAAGAGATTCGCTAAAGATCACGATAGGAACACCGACTACTCAAGTGCCTTATCTGACTGCTCCGATAGAAGATTTTCATGCGAAGGAAGACTTTGGCAGGCAGGAGATAGACCTTAACAATCATTTTGCTGATCCTGCGGGGACTGGCATAGCTTATGTTGTAGATTTTGACAGCACGAAAGTAAAATGCAGTATAGAGGACGGTCATTTACTGGTGATTACAAGCGTGAAGAACTTTCACGGGTATGCGCCTATGTCGGTAGGAATAGCTGACGGGAAAAAAGAATTGCGGCCAAGCAAGTTTGAAGGTTGCGATCCGAAGAATGTCATAAGGATAAGTGAGAAAATTAAAAAGAAAAAGGCAAAACAGACGAAGAAGTAAAGACGCTTACTGCCTGAGAAACAGAAAGTCGAAATAGAGGGGGAGTTTAAATTAAAAAGTCAGGATATTATCCGAACTGTGCATATTCAGTATTTATTTTTATAAATAATAAAAAATCATATATACGGAGATAAAAATGAGAGCAAGTGT
>JAKLPX010000366.1 GCA_022013635.1 Candidatus Delongbacteria bacterium | reverse complement strand
TTAAAGAAAAAAGTGACATGAGCATATTTTTCGGTTTCGGCAATTCTTAACTGTCTCAAACCTTCTTTTGAAATAACTTCTCCGAGAATACTGCCAAGATGAAGTTTCGTGAAAAGTACCTTAAACGGGAAATCTTCCCTGTATTCAGTCATGGTTACATAATTTAGATCCAAATTCTGTGTTTCAAAAGGAATTGTATCAAGACAGTTCAAAGCAATACTAATTTCTCTGGCTCTGTCCGATCTGAAATTAAAAAAAATTACCGAATCGCCTTTCTCAATTTTTGCGATCGGCTTGTTGTTTTTATAGACGCATTGTGGAAGAATAAATTCGTCGGTAATACCGTCTATATATGATTTTTCGATTATTTCGCAAGCTGAAACATCTTTACCGATTAAATTTGGATTTGCAAGCTCATCGTAAGCCATCTTAATCCTTTCCCAGCGATTATCCCTGTCCATCGCGTAATATCTGCCTGATACCGAAGCTATTTCAGCAGAATGACCCTTTAAAAATTCTTCCAGATCTTTTATAAATCCCAAACTGCTTTCGGGAGGAGTATCCCTGCCGTCTGTAAATACATGTATATATACTTTTTTCAAGCCTTCTAAAGTTGTAATTCTTATAATTTCTTTTAAATGAACCATTGAAGAATGTACATCGCCGTCGGATAAAAGACCTAATATATGCAGGCTTGAATTTTTTTCCTTGGTGGAAGAAATGAGATCATTCAAAACATCATTCTTTTCAAATTCTCCGTCTTCTATGGATTTGTGAATTCTTGCAATGTCCTGAAAAACAATCCTGCCTGCTCCGATATTGAGGTGACCGACTTCGCTGTTTCCCATAGTTCCCTTAGGAAGACCTACTTCAAAACCGGAACATACCAATTCGGAAGACGGAAATTCTCCGAACAGCTTGTCAAGATTAGGTTTGTTGGCTCTTGTAACCGCATTGTACGCAAAATCGTGACCTATTCCGTATCCGTCAAGAATACACATAATTATTTTTTGTCGTTTCATACCGTCAATATCCAAAATAAACTCCCAGACCATAATTCATTCCTTTAAAATCAAGATCAGGAACATTTTTAATTGATTCAAATTCGTAATTAATCTCTCCTTTATCAGAAACAAAACCGTAAGAATATCCGACTGTAATTCCTACGGCAATCCTTGAACTGGCATAGAACCTTATTCCGTTATTTGCGCTGAATATATAGAGATCTGAATTGTATGAAACAGATTTGTTAAATCTTTTATCCAGCTCACTTTCCGGGTCAAATGAACTCCACATATCTCCGAATGATTGATCGCCTCGATCCTGACTTAATATCAATTCGACGCTGCCGTAGTTTGCGCTTAAAGATCCAAAAAATTCAATCGGGCCAAGTAAGGACTTTCGATAATTAATAATTAAACCAAAAAATGAAACATCGTATCGAACAGCCCTGTCAAGTTCAACTGTTAGAGTATCATAAGAAAGTTCAACAATTTTTTGTGATAAGTCATTCCCAAAATAATACTGAATTCCTATACCGAATGCCGGATTCATATTTCCGCACAATTCCCCGCCGTACATAAATAAATTTTTATCGAATTCATCTACACCAAAATCTTTAACTTCGTTATTTATTTTTTCAATAAACGATGGATATAAATTATATGATCCGCTGAAATAGCCTTTATCGAATCCGATTGTTTGACCTTGTCTTCTATCGTTTTGGGCAAAAATTATTCCTATTGAAGTCAAAATTATTATTATAGCTTTAAAATACATTATAAGCGCCTTCCTGTTTTAATTATTGAGGATTATAATCAAATTCGCTTAAATTATCAATAAAATTTACTGTCTTTTTTATGTTGATTTATTCATAATATTTCTTATATTCACTATAGCTTAGATGTGATAAGCAGTTAATTATAAAAAACGGAGGTTTTAATGCGTAATCCTATAATAATTCTGACAATGGCAATGATAATCGGTATGATTTTATCATCATGCGCTCCGAGTCAGGGTGTATCCGATACTAAGTACGGACCTGACGATCCTTCAAACAAAATCGTTACGGAAGAAGATCTTAATAAAAGGGATTTGATTGACGGTTACAGAATCAAGATAGCTTCCACTGATACCGAACAGGATGCTCTGATGGTTGAAAAACAGGTTGTCGAAGCCATTCAGGAGCCTGTCTATATCGAATTCATTATAGATAAATACATGATTTATACAGGCGACTGCCAGAATAAAGAAGAGGCAAATATTCTGAAAGAAAAATTAATAAGCGCAGGTTTTGAAAAAGTTTATTCCGTGCCTAAAAAGGTTTTTAGAAAAAGTATTACTCAGACTGTGGCTGTAATCCCTGATCCTGTTAATACCGAAGCGGAAAATACTGCATCTTATCTTCCGTCATTCGATAAAGTGATCGGTTACAGAGTTCAGATTTTTGCCGCTAAAGAAAAAAATAACGCCGAAAAAGTCAAAATTATGGCCTCTAAGGATATAAAAGAAAGAATTTATATTGTTTATGCGGAGGATAATTTATATAAGGTGCAGGTTGGCGATTATTTGTCCAAAATAGACGCGGATAAAATGAGAGATAAGATAAGACTGTTGCCCAATTATGCCGATGCATTCATTCAAAACACTTATGTATTTTACGACAGTAAAGCCTCTTCCGGAGATTATTTCATTCAGGTCGGAGCTTTCTCTTCTCAAAATTCTGCCGAAGATTTTATTAAAACCAGCTTGAACTCTTTAGGTTATAACAATACTTCGGTTTATTTTGATAAAAATTTATACAAAGTGCTTATCGGCAGTTATGCTTCCAATCAGGATGCCGCAAGCGTAAAGGACAAATTAAAAAATGACGGTTTTGAAGGTGCATGGATTATTCAGAAATAATTTCATTCGACTTTTAAACACCACATAGTTAGTTGCTTTTTTTAATTTTCTTCTT
>JAKLPX010000365.1 GCA_022013635.1 Candidatus Delongbacteria bacterium | reverse complement strand
TTTTGAATCAGGGAATTTTTCTGAAAACGATTGGTACTTTGGGGGCGACTCGGATTGGGTGATTGACAATTCGATCTTCTATTCGGGTTTATACTCTTCTAAATCCGGTATAATTACTGATAATCAATCTACTTCAATGAGTATTGATTTTGAATTTGTTGAAGACGGTACAGTCAGCTTTTATAAAAAAGTTTCATCTGAGCCGGGTTATGACAAATTATTTTTTTATATTGATGATATATCCCAAGGCGCTTGGAGCGGAGAGTCAGGCTGGTCATATCATTCCTATCCTGTTTCAACCGGAAATCATACCCTGTCGTGGATTTACATAAAAGATGTAAACACTATAACCGGTTTGGATTGCGCCTGGGTTGATAATATTCTCGTTACAGGCATACTTTTAGATATCGAAGAAGATCAGGCTGTTATTCCTGACAAACCGATGCTTTACCAAAATTATCCGAATCCGTTCAATCCGGCTACAACAATTAGGTTTTCGGTTCCATCCGTTCAGAATGTTAAACTTAATATTTTCAATTCTAATGGACAACTCGTAAAGAATATAATTGATAAAAAAATGGATAAAGGAATCTATTCTATTACTTTTGACGCCAAAGACCTGATCAGCGGAATATATTTTTACACACTTGAAACCGATAATAAAAAATTAACTCAGAAAATGCTTCTGATAAAATGATCAGAAATGAATAGGGGATAGATTATGAAAAACAGCCTGATAAGAAATACATTTGTTTTCGCGTTATCGTTTGTGTTCGCGTTAATAGCATTTGCGCAGGAGAAAAGCGAAGTTTCATTACCATGGGTCGAGTTTAAGAATCTGACCAATATCGATAAGAACATGATAATCATCCCTCTTGAAACTTTCGAAAAACTTCTCATTCAAACCGGGAAAGAAGATTACAAAGCTTATAATATCGCAAACGGCAATGTCATCCTGTCTCAGTCCGAATTTAAAAAGCTGGTTGACGGCATGAAAGCTCCATCCGGTTCTAATATCAAACCTCCGTACGATTATCTTATCACCAAAGCGGTTTACAAAGGTAAAATGAAAGAAGAAAACACAGGTTTTTCGGCTACTTTCATTGTCCATGTTCTAAAAGACGATCAATATTTAAAGATCCCGATAGTTCCTAACTCCACAGCAGTTGAAGATATAAAGGTAAACAGCAAACCTGCGCTTATCGTCAGTGAGAACGGTTACAGTAATGTCGTACTTCAGGGAAAAGGAGAATATAAGATCGAGGCTGCTTTCTCTGTAAAATCTTCACTCTCAAAAGGACCGCATGAGTTCTATTTGAATATCAACCGGACTCCGATCACTTTATTTGAACTTGAAATTCCTCAGCCCCAAATAGAAGTCGAAATACCTCAGGCGAATCAGCTAACTACGGTCGAGAACAATAAAACAACCACAATTTCCGCCGTGATAGCTGAAAGCTCGAACATCAATGTTAAGTGGAGAAAGAAATTTGAGATAATTGAAAAACTGCCGGCTAAAGTTTACGCTGACTTAAATCATCTGATCTCAATAGAAGATAATGCGCTAAAAACCACAACGACAATTAATTACAACATTCTTCATACCGAAATAGAGGGAGTTTCCGTCACGATAGACGATAATGTCAATATCTTAAACATCTACGGTTCGGGCATCGGGGAATGGCAGGAGATCATCAAGGATAAATCCAGAATTATAATGATACCTTTCACTTACGGAAAGAAAGGCGGTGCGTCGGTCAGCATAGTTACAGAAGTTCCTTTGAGCGCGGAAGGACTTGAAACTGCCTTTAACGGAATAAAAACACTCAATACCATCAGGGAGACCGGAAATATCGGCATCGAATTAAACACCAGCGCGGAAGTTATAGTAACGGAAAACAAAGGTTTGGAGAGAATCGCTACACAGACTCTGCCAGTTGAATTAATAAACAGATCCGCGAAACCGCTCATAGAAGGCTTTAAATACTCTAAACATCCATACCAATTAATGCTCAATATCAAAAAACATAAAAAGATCGGCGTTCCGATGGCTGCTGTATATTCAGCTAATGTAGTAACCCTTTTTACCGAGGACGGGAAAATCGTTCACAATCTCGAATATAATATTAAAAACAGCTCGAAGCAGTTCCTTGAGATCAAACTGCCGCAAAATGCCGAAGTATTCAGCGTATTCGTAAATAACAATCCAGTAGAGTCATCTCTGAACGACGACGGCAAACTGCTCGTTCCGCTCATCAGATCGAACAGCCTCAACTCATCGACCGACACTTTCCCTGTCGAAGTGATCTACGCAACAAGTAATGATAATTTCAGCTTTTACGGAGCAAAAGAATCCGCACTTCCGTCTGTGGACATATTTACAAGCCAGATAATGTGGTCGGTCTATCTTCCAAACGATTACAAATATCTCTACTTCGACAGCTCTCTCGAAAAAGAAGAACTGATCAGGGGAATCAATATTTTCGGTGATGAGAGAGTTTATGACGAAGAAAATGAAGCTGAATATGACGCTTATGACAAAAAAGATGTCGGGCGCACAAGAGATGTTAGAAAAGCTCAATTGAGTGAGTTCAGAAATGCTCAGGTTGAAGAAACAGACCAGATGATCCAGATGAGCAAAGAAAAAAGCTTTGGAAGTAAAATGGAAGATCTTGCAATGTCTCCGTCAGTCTCACAATCAACTACTGCAACCGGACTAATGCCGATCAGGATAAAGATACCGACGACAGGGCAGGTTTACAGGTTCGCTAAAACCATCGTTAATCCTGAAGATCCACTCACATTCAAGGTTTATTTCATCCAGAACTGGGTACCGACAGCCGTAAAATGGCTTTT
>JAKLPX010000030.1 GCA_022013635.1 Candidatus Delongbacteria bacterium | reverse complement strand
TCAGGTAGTACTTCTCATCCGGTTGGAACGAAATTGCCTAATCAGCTTGGAATATATGATATGAGCGGTAACGAGTGGGAATGGTGCTGGGACTGGTACGGTTCATATACAAGCGACAGTGTTACAAACCCTACGGGACCTACTACGGGTTCCTACCGCGTCTTACGGGGTGGTAATTGGGGCAGCACTGCCTACTACTGCCGGGTTGCAAATCGCGGCTACAACTTCCCGTTCAGCAGCGGCTACAACATAGGCTTCCGGCTTTCGAGGACGCCTTGATGCACACGGGCACTTTCTTGCGGGGGTGGGGAGGAAATTACCTTCTATCCTTCTTACCTTTTTACCTTTTGTAGTCACGAAGTGACAAAGAGCTAAGGGATCGGCAGGCGTGAAACTGCCGCAGCCGATCCCGCAAAATATTATGAGGATTTATGGGTTTTAGGATTGTTACGATACCGTTTGAACTGAACAAGATGCAGTTCTGTGAAGATGAGTTGAATAAGTTCGTCATGAACAAAAAGATAAATTCGTACAAGGCGGAGTTTTTTCAGCGCGGTGGTTCAGCTTTTTGGTCGGTTTTCATTGACTACGAAAACATTCATTCGCCAAACGAAAATACTAAAGCTATGGAAGAAGCTCTTAGCGAATCGGATAAAGCTCTTTTCGGCAAGCTTAAGGAATGGAGGAAAGAAGCGGCGGATAAGAACGGTTTTCCGGTGTATGTGGTATGCAATAATAAAGAAATGCTCGAATTGGTAAAAAATAAACCTGTAACTCTCGAAGGTCTGCGTAATGTTCAGGGTTTCGGAGATAAGAAAATTGAAAATTACGGCAAAGAAATAGTCGAATTGATAAAGAGTTTTGTGAATGTTGAGTGATTATCCGATATTTGAAAAGTGGTATTCTTTGCTTGACTGGATTTTGGACAGGGTGGACAGTTTTCCAAAATCGGTAAGGTCAACGGTTTCGGATCATGTTTCAAATCTCGCTCTCGATACTCTTGAGCTCGTTATTGAAATGGTTTATTCAAAGAATAAGAAACCCAAGCTGAATTTCATAAACCTGAATCTGGAAAAATTGAGGATATTTTTCAGGCTTAGTAAGGATAGAAGGTATATTTCGATCTCGCAGTATGAGTTCGTTTCAAAAGAAATAAATGCTGTCGGGCTTATGGTGGGCGGACTGCTCAAAGCCTGATTTAACAAAAAGGGGCGTTATTTGCTAAGTACGAAGATCCGTATGGGCTCGGGTTCCAACCGCGTCAAACGGGGTGGTAATTGGAACAACACTGCCAACAACTGCCGGGTTGCAAATCGCAACAACAACAACCCGAACAACAGCAACAACAACAACGGATTCCGGCTTTCGAGCACAGGCGCGCACATAAGTCTTTATACGGCTACGGCTTTGTAAACAGTATCTGCGAATGTCCAAAATAATGTCCCGCACGGTAAAACTTCCGTCAAAAATAATAAATTCCCCGCGGTTAGTAGGAATTACCGAATATGGCGGGGAATTATTTTATATTCAAAGGTTTAATGAGAAGAATAAACGATTTATACGATAGCGTGACTTCGTTTGAAAATCTGATGATTGCGGCGAAGAAAGCTCTGAAAGGCACTAAAAGCAAGAGTGAAAGTCTTGAATTTTATTTCAATCTTGAATCAAATCTGATAAATCTTCAGAATGAACTCGAAAGCGAAACTTATGAGCCGGGCGGGTATAAATATTTTAAGGTTTTTAAACCGAAAGAACGGGAAATCGCCGTTGCACCGTTCAGGGATCGGGTCGTCCATCATGCAATTGTAAATGTAATTGAGCCGATTTATGAGAAAATATTTATATCGGATTCTTACGCAACGAGGAAGAACAAAGGAACTCACAAAGCCGTTTTGAAAGCTCAGGAAATGATAAAGAGAAACGAGTGGTATTTCAAATCTGACATAAGAAAATATTTTCCGAGCATAGATCAAGAAGTAATGATTAAGATTTTGGGAAGGAAGATAAAGGATAAACGGCTGCTTTCGCTCCTAAAAAAGGTAATCAGGAACGGAGGTGCGAAAGGCAAAGGACTGCCAATAGGGAATCTGACAAGCCAGTTTCTCGCAAATGTTTACCTTGACAGGTTTGACCATTACATCAAAGACGAGCTTGGATTCAAGTATTATGTCAGGTATATGGATGACTTTGTTGTTTTCGATAATGATAAAGAGAAGTTGATAAATTCAAGAAAGGCAATCAGCTGTTTTTTACAGGAAAAGCTCAAGCTTGAATTGAAAGAAAACGCCACTTACATAAACAAAAGGCTGAACGGGCTTTCTTTTTTGGGGATGAGAGTATTTCCGAGTTTAATCGGAATAAATTCCGTAAATCTGAAAAGATCGGTCAGGAAAATGCGGATTAAAGCGAATTTATACTCAGTAGGGAAGATTAGAGACGAAAAAATCTCGCAGTCAGCACAGAGTATAACCGGCTATCTGAAATATTTCAACACCTATAAGCTCAGAAGCGATCTGATTTCTAAGGGAATTATTTGATGTTTGATTTATCTGAAAAGTTTTGTATATTGCAGGTAAGTAAACGGAGAATGAAGATGAAAAAACAATTAACTGCGATTATAGAAAAGGAAGATGATTACTATGTGGCGTTATGCCCGGAAGTGGATGTAGCAAGCCAAGGAAAATCTATCGAAGAATCATTAGCTAACCTTAAAGAAGCTATAGAGTTGTTTTTTGAAGTTGCATCTCCCGAAGAAATCAAGCTTAGAATGCACAGTGAAGTATTTGTTACTCATGTCGGAGTGGAAGTTGAGTAAGTTAAAAATTTTATCAGGCAAGGAAATTTGCCGTATTTTATCAGCCCATGGATTTTTTGAAGTAAGACAAAAAGGTAGTCATATTGCTATGCAGAAAAAGACTGCTGAAAGTACTATCACTGTTATTGTACCAGACCATAAGGAAATAAAAATCGGGACATTGATGTCAATTATCCGTCAATCCGGAATTAATCGAAACAAATTTGAATAATAGTATTAGATACTGATCTGTAAATTATCCTACTCTGAATTGCTGAATTGCGTATTATATTCCTCTTCTAAACTAGCCTCTTGTGGTTCAAACTTTTCTATAGAACTAGAATACAATTACACATTGCCCCCAACGGTCATGGCAAAAAATCCGTGCAATATTATTCCCCTGCATGGTTTTTGCCAATGTTGTGGGATAGTAGTGATTAGTTCCTCGTCGGGTTATTGAGCTCTCCATATTGCCACCCTCCAAGTGAGTAAGGCTAAAGTTCCTTATC
>JAKLPX010000364.1 GCA_022013635.1 Candidatus Delongbacteria bacterium | reverse complement strand
GTTGTGTTAGCAGCTTTTCTTATTTTGCCTGTTAACAATTGTCCATACATAAGATAAGCTAAAGATTCAGCATAAAGATCAGTATCATCAATTTTTCCTAATTTTATGATCTCAGCTATTATGTCTTCAAATCTGTTGGATTTTAATAAGATACTCGTCTTTTGAACAGATGCTTTGATATAAAATAGGTCTTTTTTATCAAACATTGACTTAACTTTATCACAGATCTTGATCGCCTGATCCCGTTTTTCCAATATTTTTAAAATTGCTGCCTCTCTTAGTAATGAAATGGCTTTTTCTTCATTTGTTGTTTTAAATTTTCGATAATCTTTTAAAAATTTAATTGCCTGAGGATAAGAGAAATTCTGTTCTGCTTTTTCAGAGGAAAGAAATAAATATTCTTTTGCCTTAGATCTTTCTTTTGCCAATTTATAATGGAATGCTAATAATTCATACAGACTTTTGATATTATCCCCTGCATTTTCTTCATAAATATTGGCGATCTCAGCATGATATTTTCTCCTGATAGAAAAAAGAAGTGTTTCATAAATAACATCTCTCGTTATTACATGCTTAAACAGGTATTCATTATCATTATTAAGCTCAAACATAGTAAAGTCCATTAAAGACAGATCAAATAATTGTGACCGTAGATTCAATGTTGTAGCTTTTTCCTGTAAGTCTCTTAGTTGATTGAGTATGTTGATCTGAAATATCCTTCCGATCACTGAGGCGATCTTTAAAATTCTTTTACTATTGTCATCAATCTGGTCTATTCTTGCGAGAATTATCTCATTGATATTTTCAGGGATTTCGAAATTTATATATCCGGGTTTAATACTAAAAGATCCATCTGATTCTTTTAGAAGACCATTTTTTTCTCTGATAGAAATTATTATCTCATCCATATAGAATGGATTACCTTTAGCTTTTGAATAAATATTATCATAGAGCTTTGCCGGTAGAGTTTTTAAATGAAATTTCTTTATGATATATTCTTTAGCTGCTTCTTTTGAAAAATTATCGGGTTCAATAACTTTAGAAAATAACAATTTTTCAAAGAAGCTTAATTTATCATCAGGCCGGTAAATAAAATGCCATAAACATTGTGAATTTGCTGTGATCTCAACTAAAGATTTAAGCAATTCGTTAGAATCATTGTCTATCCAGTGAATATCTTCGATAAAAATATAAAATTGCTTTTTTGATGTAAGCTCAATAAAAATTGACTGAGTAATATCTATGAAAACATTCTTCATGGATTCATCAAGTTTTATTTTTCTCCCTTTATCCAATCCGAGAAATGATAAGTATATATCAATATTATGCTCTTCATTGATTTTTTTTAATAGCTTTTCTATTTTCTTGATCTTTATATCAGCCGGAGAATTGGCACTTTCTCCGATCATGCCTGTAATGATATCCTTTATAGTGTAAAATGGATTTTCTGAAGTATAACTTAGACATTCAGATTTTATTACATCACTTTTCAATGAAACTATTCTTGCAAACTCACCTGCCAGAACGCTTTTCCCTAATCCTGCTTCAGCTTTAATATTTATCAGAGTTATTTTCTTGTCCTTAAGATATTTTTTGTACTGCGATATCTCAGTATCCCTGCCAACAGCTTTAATATAGCTTGACTGTTTTCCGGTGATACTTTCAATGGTATGGACAAGGAACAGATCTTTGATCCCTTTGAGTTTAAGACCTCTCGAATTAATTGTATTTACACCTTCAATTTTATTTTTTATGCCATCTGAGATGATTATCTCATTTTCAGCACAGGAGGTCATCAGTCTTGCACTAAGATTAACGGCATTTCCTATCACAGTAAATTCAAGCCGCATTGAAGATCCGATGATACCAAAGTAAATATTTCCAGAGTTTATACCAACTTTAACTTTCATCCCTAATGGCAAAGTATCAATTATCTCCATGGCACATCTACCTGCATACTCTTCGTTCTTCTCGGTAGCAATAGGAGCACCAAATAAAACGATAATCTTGCTTCCTTTATCACCCATATCCACTTTGTTTACAAATCCACTGTATTTTGCTGAAATATTATAGACATTAATTACGAACTTATTTAATAGGTCGTACATAAAATTATTATCATAAGTAATACCGGTAAAACTCATGAACAACACTGTACAATTTCTAAGTTCACCTTTCTCGATCTCACCTGCTCTTTCTTTGCTTAAGAGAATATCTCGAGTGAAAGGATTTAATTCTTCAGTAATTTCAGTAATTATTTTTGTATCATTATGAGACGAAAGTTTTAATTTCTTATTAGGTGCTAAGAAATAATCTCCTGATTTGTTCTTTAGAGGTGTCATTTTAGTTTTTGAGGAAGCTAGTTTATCTACAAAACTGCGATGTATAATACTTTCACCTTTTCCTGCATGATGTTCACAGTCACAAGCTGCATCCAAAGTATCGCCTGCAATAAAATAATCTTTATCTTTATCTCCCAGTTGCCCAATGATAGTTTTTCCATAAGCAGTACCAACCTTGATCTCGACCTTAACTTTTCCGCCGATACTTTTTATCTCAGAATATTTGTCCATTGCAGATACCAAAAGAATTCCACTGGCTAATACTTCCTGTGGTTTAATTTTCTCAGGGAAAAATACTGTAAGTGCATCTCCACCGAATTTATATACTGATCCACCTGTATTTAGAATTATACCGATCATATCCTCAAATATAGTATTTAATATTTTGGATATTTCTTCCGAACCCTCGATTCCTTTCTTAGATAATTTTTCACTCATAGCAGTAAATCCTGAAAGATCTGCGAACATAACATATCCGGTCGTGACAAAGTATCCACTTTTCTTAATATTTTTGAAATTGCTTATAAAATGTTGAGGTATAAATTTAGATATAGGCATGATTCACTCCTAAGGCATATTTTAAATGGCAAAGGGCCAATAAGAAATCGACCCTTTGAAATTAATTTTATTGATCTATCTGCTTTGCACATCAGATTTAATCAACTTAACTTTTTTGGTCGGAATATCATCTGATGCAGTAACATAATAAAATTTCTTTTGCTCAGTAATTGCTTTAGACCAAGAAGTATTTGTGATGTTATTTTGCTCAATTGACCATGTAACAAGATCAGTT
>JAKLPX010000029.1 GCA_022013635.1 Candidatus Delongbacteria bacterium | reverse complement strand
TTTTTATTGCTAAATCATCCAATCTTATTTCATCTGAAATAGAATTCATTAATCAGAAATTGTCATCTTTATAAATTATATCGTTACAAATCAAATTTAATTATCGTGTCTATGGACCGGAAAGTGTACGGATTTTTCGCAAAAAAACAATGCCGGCTGTTTTACTAATATATTTTTTCGTAGATTAAAACAAATAAAACGGAGGGCATCATGAAAAAATATTTAGTATTATTTGCAGTCATCGGGCTTTTGATCGCAACACCTATAAAGGCTGATACTACATCTTACACAGATTGGATATGGTTAAACGGATCATGGATATATCTCGGATCAGATCCGTATGAACCACCGCCGCCACCACCAGTTGTCAAATAAATTCTAATACTGAAATATAATAGTAATTAGAACATATTTGGCAAAATAATTAGACAGAAAACTTAGATGAAGGAGGATATTATGAGCGGTTCGTATGAAAAAAAAAAGGTGAATATATACAATCTTAAAGAGGTCAGGGAGTGGTGCACTTATCTAAACTGTACGCCTTATGACCTTTTCGTGGCGTACAAAAAGGTCGGTGATTCAGTAACTGATCTGAAAAGTTATATTGAATGTGAAATATTGGTTAAGAATAATGCATCTCGTATAGGAGTATAAGGTTCTATGATGGAAAAATATAAAAATATCGTAAAAAGAGCCATCGAAAAAAATATGACCTTGATTGCTGAACAACATTATTGTGAAGTAATTAAAGATCCTTTAATTCTTGAAGTGTATCCTTATAGATTTGACGGTGATTTTTTGGTATGCTACGATGTAAAAGCAGGACAGCCTCACGCTATTGATATGAAGAGTGTCACGAAAATCTTTCCTTACAGAAAGAAAGATGATTCTGTACCTAAAGACTGCATATAAATAAAGAACGCCGATAACTCCTTCACGAAATTTAGCGGACAAAGTTATCGAATTTATTTACTTTCATTTTTCTCTAATTTTATTATATTGTGGTATAATATTGAGACTTAAGAGGAATTTCGTATGCTGCTTAAATTTATTCCCGGGCATTTTGTAGAAATTTATGATGAAATTTCAAAAAATAACTACATAAGAACCGAAGGTTTCGTAATGTTTGCCGGCTTGTCGGGTTTTACTGCGATGAGCGAGAAATTATCGGCAAAAGATAAAGAAGGCTCCGAAGAGATTTCAAGAATATTGAATACTATTTTTGAGGACTTAATAAACATAATTCATAAACGAGGCGGATCTGTATATAAATTCGGCGGAGACGCGCTGACGGTTTTTTTCCCAAAAATCGTACACGCAAGGTCAGTAAGCAACTGCGGAATGGAGCTTTTGGAGGTGATGAGAAAATATGATTCTATTCAAACGATACAGGATAAATTTAAAATAGAAATTAAGATCGGAACGACTTTTGGGGAGGTTGTAATCGGTCAGTTGGGCAGAGATGAAAAGGATTATTTTATCGCCGGAAAAGCACTTGATAAAGCCTGCGAATGCGAACATATTGCGAAAAAAGGCGAAAGCATTGTCAGTTGCAGTTTAAGATTTAAATTGGGAATGTGCGAATTCAAGTCAAAATCTGAGGGGTATTTTATCGCTCGGGAACTTGAAGAATTATTTAATTCAAAATTAAGTATAAAACCTATATATAACTTGAATCGGATAGAGTCTTTTGCCAGAAAAGTTCTTTTAAACAAGGATAAGGAAGGGGATTTCGGGCATGGAGAATTAAGAAACTGCACCACACTGTTTATGAGCTTTTCAGGCATCGAATACGATTATGATTTCAATTATTCCGTGCTGAACGATCTCGTTACAACCGTTTTTAAAATTACTTCCAAATACGGCGGATTCATCAATAAAGTAGATATGGGCGGCAAGGGAAATAAAATTCTAATTCTTTTCGGCGCGCCTATTGCCACAGAGAAAAACGAAGAATTCGCGTGTAGATGCGCCTTGGAGATCATAGAATCGCTTAATGGCAGTATTAAAGCTAAAATCGGAATAAATTCGGGAAATATCTACTTCGGCACAATCGGCTCGAAAAACAGAATGGAATTTA
Organism: Candidatus Delongbacteria bacterium; assembly: GCA_022013635.1. Taxonomy (GTDB): domain Bacteria; phylum UBA4055; class UBA4055; order UBA4055; family UBA4055; genus JAKLPX01. Next base: position 1,382 of record JAKLPX010000029.1, on the reverse strand, counting down.
CCGTTATAGGCAATGCGGTTAACTTAAGCGCAAGACTAATGACTTCCTGCAAAGACAACGAAATAATTATATCTAAAACGACTCTGTCGAAAATTTCCGATACGGTGACGAAAAACGAAAGAGGCTTAATTTTAAAAGGCATAAAAGAAAAATTTATTGTAAGCACTCTCAAAGGATTTTATAAAAAGATAACATATACAAGAGTAAAACCTATAGGCAGAGACGGGGAAATTGAAGAATATAGAAGGATTATTCATAGCGGGAAGATCAAGAAGATATTTATTACTGCTGAAGCAGGATTGGGAAAAAGCGTTCTTGCAAAAGAATTTGAAGAGATTGCAGGACATAACGGAAAAGTATTCTATGCTGAATGTTTGAGTCATACAAGCGAAAATCCTTATTATGTAATTAAAGAACTGCTGAATAGATTTTTAGATGGTATATCCACGAATAAAATATTCGCTTTAAAGCAAATATTGTCAGATGTAAAAGAAGATTCGAATTTAGATATTTACGCAAATTTTATGGGATTATACCATACCAAAGTCAGAAGAGATGAATCAATGAAAAATATTATTGACGATCTGACCGTCTCCGTCTGCCTGAATCTTTTATCCAGATATAAAACCTACATTTTTATTGAAGATGTTCACTGGATTGACGATCAAAGTCTGAAAATATTAAAGAAGCTTCTTGATCTGACAGGCGAAATGAATTGTGTATTTCATCTCATTTTCAGACCGGACGATAAATTAAATGACCTCAGGGCTGACGGACACGATTACGCTTTTGAAATTGAGGGTTTCGGCAAAGAGGAAGGCGAATCGTATTTGAAACAAAAGTTTAATATTATGAAAATACCGAAAAAAGTCTACGACCTGATATATTCGAAATCGAAAGGAAATCCGTTTTATATGGACGAGATAATTCTGTCAATAAAATCCAAAAATGGAATAAAAGAGCAAAAAGACGGAAGCTATGTAATAAATCAGAAAATAACCGAAATAGAGATACCCGATAACATAAACGACATAATTTTATCCAGGCTTGATAAAATTGACGGCAACAGCAAGAGAATTTTAAAAATAGCTTCAGTAATAGGAAGGATATTTCAGATAAATGTGCTCAATCAGCTAAAGGAGCTTCAGCAAAAGATCGGAGAATTAAACCTGAAAAGCAGGCTTTCGGATTTGATGGATATGAATTTTACATTATTTGAAATAAATAAAGAAGACGAATGCCTTTTTAAACATGCAATAACTAGAGATGTAATTTATGAAATCCTGCCGTATTCGATAAGAAGAAAATATCATGAAGAAATAGCGATGATCTACGAGGAGAATTCAAAGGATAATCTTGAAGGTTTTTACGAGCTTCTCGCT
>JAKLPX010000363.1 GCA_022013635.1 Candidatus Delongbacteria bacterium | reverse complement strand
TCATTTCTTTCCTCAGATACGATAGACCAAAGATTTCCGCTGTTATCTGCAATAAGTTCAATTACTGCTTCTATGAATTGAATTTTCCCATTCGTTGCATCAATTGTTTCTTTGCTAGCTTTTATTTTTCTGAATAGCTTTTCAATTGAATAGAGTAAATTACCTTCGTTATCAAAAGCATCAATATGGTACTTATCAACGCTGTTATCTGCTACAAATAACTCTTTCCCGTTTGTTGCAAATCCAAAAATCATATCATAATACTCAGTCTCTAATTTTTTACCTTCATAACTTTGCTTTTTCAATCTTTTAATTATATTATATCCTGATGATACAAGACCGAGATCGTAATCCATAAAATTGCCCTTTTCTTCGTACCTCCGGTTGCATAAATAGGTTATAAGCCTATTTGTTCCGAAAGGTTTTGTATAAACAGGCATTTTACATTCTTTAGTAGGCACACTAAAAAGAAAATTTCCGTCAGTATCAAATTTATTCATTTGAAGAACTGTCTGATTCAATACATTAACAGTATCGTTCTGGATATACATATTTTGAGGCCATTTTGATTCACCTGGTCCATCGCCCATTCTGCCGAAAGTTTTTATATAGTTGCCATTGTTGTCGAATTTATTTATTGTGGCTTTGTTCGTGCTTAAAATGTAAATATTTTCTTTGGAATCTACTGCCACTGAATTGAAGTCCTGAATAATTCTTAGAGAATCACCAGTAAAGCTATCGTCATAGCCTTTGATCGTGAAAAGTTCCTTTGAGATTATCTTGAGATTAGGATTGCCCGGTGTATTTGTATTTTTATACACTTTTACACCGTTAACCTCTTCGATCGTATAATTCAGTTTTTTATCTGAACAAGCTGAAATAATTATCAATGCAAATAATAAATTCATGAATTTCATGTCATCTCCCTAATTTAATATTTAGAATATTCTTTCAAATATTACATCGTAAACTGTCTTACCGTTATCGTACTCGATAAATTTACCAGCGAAGATAATTCCGATGATGATTATTGTGATTATTGTGATGCCGATCCTGACTGCCCAATGTGGCTGATATGTAAGGATCTCCTGTGTTTTTTCGCTTCGGTCGATTATATTGTTTATTTTATCGTTATCAGGCATTTTAATTCCCCAGTTCAAGCTGATTTTTTACAAGATTGAAATATGCCCCTTTTAGCTCTGCAAGTTCTTTGTGAGTTCCTTTTTCGATGATCTTTCCTTTTTCGATTACGACTATCTGATCGGCATTTTTTACTGTGCTCAGTCTGTGTGCTACAATGATGACTGTTTTGCCTTTGAAGAACTGATCAAGATTTTCCATTATGACCTTTTCATTGTTGGCATCAAGCGCGTTAGTGGCTTCATCAAAGAATATGAATTCGGGATTTTTATAAACCGATCTCGCAATGAGGATCCTTTGCTTTTGTCCCTGACTTAATCCGTGCCCGTCATTCCCGATCTTTGTGTTGTATCCAAGCGGTAATGTTTCAATAAAGTCCTCTATATTTGCTACATGTACTGCATGCTTGAGTTTTTCTTTATCAGGCTTCTCATCGCTGATTGAAATGTTATTGGCTATAGTATCAGAGAAAATAAATCCTTCCTGCATAACTACGCCACACTTCTTTCTCCATTCGTTGCTGTTAATGATCTCAAGGTCATTTTTACCCACTTCAATATTTCCTTTTTGAGGTTTGTAAAAGCCGAGAATAAGTTTTAATAATGTGGTTTTCCCGCTACCGCTTGTGCCTACTACCGCCGTAATTTTTCCTTGAGGCACGGTCAGACTAATATTTTTGAGAACGAATTCTGATTCCGGCCCTTCATATTGAAAAGAGAGGTTATTTACGCTTATTGTTCTATTTATTCCGATATCGGTTATTTTATTTAGATTAGTATTCTCTTCATCCTCTTTATTGTGAATTTCGCCGAGTCTTTCAAGGCTGATCTTAGCATCCTGCATAGAGTGCATAAAGAAGATTAATTGCGATATTGGACTATTAAGCTGACCGATTATGTATTGAACAGATATCATCATACCCAATGTCATGTCGCCTTTTATTACGGAGTAGGCTGAAAGAAATGAGATTATGATATTTTTACCTTCGTTGATTATCATACCACCTGAATTTTGATATTGATCCAAGCTTAAACTTTTGACATTTAATTTGAATAGTTTTGCCTGAATGTTCTCCCACTCCCATCTTTTCTGTTTTTCACAGGTGTTCAATTTGATTTCCTGCATGCCTGTTATCATCTGAATAAGGTTACCGTTGTTCTCAGACATTACTTCAAATTTCTTAACATCAAGCTCTTTTCTCTTTTTCATGAATATTCTTATCCATACGACATAGAAAATACTGCCCAATAAGAATACTAAAAAAATATTCAGATTATAAATTATCAATACGATGCTGAATATTATAAAATTGACTCCTGAAAACAATGTGCTCAGAGTTGAATTTGTAAGAAATGATTCGATCCTGTGGTGATCATTTATTCTCTGAAGAAGATCGCCTGTCATTTTGACATCAAAAAACTTGATCGGCAGTTTCATTAGCTTGATAAGAAAGTCCGATATAATCGAAATATTTATTCTTGTGCTCAGATGCAGTAATATCCAACTCCGTATGAACTCTATGCTTGCTCTGCCTAAGAACAAAGACAGCTGAGCTATCAGTATTATTATAATAAAGTTAACATCTTTTTTACTTATACCCACATCAACTATAGCCTGAGCAAGGAAAGGAAAAATAAGCTGTATCAAACTTCCCGCAGCCATACCGATAATGAGCTGGTAGATCAATTTCTTATAAGGCTTAACATAGTGTAACAAAAATTTAAAACTTGTTTTATCAACCTTGTGTTTCTCATCTTCAATATTATAAAAATCCGGGGACGGTTCAAGCAGAAGAGCAATACCGACAGGAGAATCATCAAGCTTGTCTGAAGCCCAGCGTTTTTCAAAATCTTCTCTTGAATATTTCAACAACCCGTGTGCCGGATCGGACACATGAACGAACTTGTCATTTATCTTATATACTACAACGAAATGATTCTGATTCCAGTGAACTATACATGGCAGCTGCGAACTCAATTTAAGAGAATCGTAGCTTATCTTAACTCCTCTTGTACGGAATCCGAGTTGTTCGGCAGCATTACTGATGCTTAACAAAGAAACACCTTCACGCGAAGTGAAAGCTTTTTCTCTTAGATATTCTAAAGAATATTTTTTTTTGTAATATTTTGCTATTATTCTTAAACATGTAGCACCACAGTCCATAGAATCAAGTTGTTTGAAGTCGGGTAACTTGTTTGACATTATTGTAAATTCTTAGCTATTTTTTTATACAATAAACTAAAGAAGAGCACCCCAAATCCAATTCCTATCACAAAACCGATCCTTGCATTGATCAATAAATTATCACTTTGCTCATTGGCAATTAAGTTAAAAATCAAATATAAGATTGAACTTAGATATCCAGCCACAAATATTAAATAACTCCATCCAATAAAAAAAATATATTTATCTGAATAGGTAGATTTCTTTAGGAACAAATAAACCCCGGGAGCATTGATCAATAACATCTTTAAATAAGTTATTGGTACTATTATATAGCTAGAAATTGATCGAAGGAATGAAATGCTTTCACTGTTGATTTTTAAAACTAAAAATACATACAAAAAAAGTATGAAAATTTTAAATAATATATTCAATGATTTTGTTAAAATATTTACTTGCTTATGTTTAATGAATTTTAGAATCAATCCCAATAGCCCTACTGACCCTAGAAATAGAAAGTAAATATTTGTACTTATTTCTGTATATATTAACATTAAACTGTTGATAATAATGTATGCTAAAACTATATCTTCAAACCAGAAATCAACAAATGAATAAACACCATATTTTTTCAAATTAAAATAAATAATATAAAACAATAAAATTATTGCAGGAATAATCATCCATTCCAATCCTGTGATATAATGTATATTATTGCTAAAACAAAACAATAATATTAGATTATAACCAAATAAAACTACTCTTAATTCTGAATTGGAATATTTACTTATCCATCCCCCAAATACAATAACACTTGTCAAAATATAAACATAAAAATCACATTCATTAGTAATCAATAAAACTAAAGACGAAAGCAGAATGAATATAAATTCCTTATACTTATTTAAGAATCCGTAACCAATCATCAACTCTGCTAAGAAGTTCATATTTAACACCTATTCTTTATTTTATTTAATAACTAAATAGTTCAATAGAAGTATCTGAAAAATTGAAATTCGAAAAAAATATTATATCACCATGTAAATCAACTAATTTAATTCCCTGGTCCAGAGGACATTCTTCAGACATATACGGTTTCATTATATTACTTTTTATCGTATTCAAATATACACCATTTCTAAATATATCAAAAGTACGATAGGGATAAAATCTTTT
>JAKLPX010000362.1 GCA_022013635.1 Candidatus Delongbacteria bacterium | reverse complement strand
CTTCGCCTGTCGCACAGTAATAAGTACCGTAGTATGCAGGTCCCATAACTTTTTGATACATCTGCATTTCCTGAGAAGTCTCACCGGTAAAATCAGGAGAATCCAGTATTTCACTATTATAATACCATTGGAACGGAGCGGTGGACAGCTCGGAAGTAAAATAGAAAAGTTCGTTATTTATTGTCATATCATTTACCAATAGAACATGCTGCTCTGCACTTCCGACAAGCTTAGTATGATTGTTCGTCCATGTTCCCGAATTTGTAATGTCTCCGCTGACATTAATAGTCATAAGATTCAGCCCATTGTCAATTGATCCTTCATTTGTAAAATTATCTTTCAAGTAAATTATTGAGTTAATGGCGGGATAAAGCTTCCCTTTGTTTATGGTATTACCTTCAAAAGTAACCGGTTCTCTAACCACTATTTCACCGAGAAGATTCAGATTTGACGCAGTTATGCCATATATATAAGCTGAGTTGCTCATTTCAAGTGAAGAAGTAGGTACTGAAACATCCTCGCCAATGATGATGCCTCTTATAAACGAACATCCGTCAAGGCTAAGTTTAAAACCTGCACTAAGATCAAAAGAACTGACACTGCAAAGATCTATCTGAGAGTTAAAGAAATAAACATCGCTTGCTGCTATTATCGAAGTTGGATTTGTTACATCAATAACGGGAGATGAAAAAGGGGTTAATTCTGAACCCGAAGCCAAAATCTGAGGAGAAGTTCCGCTTAGAATTACACGGCTATTTGATACTGTCCCTGAATTTGAGAAATCACCGGTACAATTCAGCCATAAAATGCATCCGGAACCGTCCCGTATTATACCCTCATTAACTATATTGCCATTAACAGTAAGAGTACAGTCCGTTGTGCTGTAGACTTAAGGGTCCTATAATGAGATCTTCGTTCAATACCGTTTCTCCGGTGATCAGCATTTCTCCATTAACATACAGGGCAAAAACATTGACGATTACCGACATTAGCGATAGTACCAATAATTTCTTATACATATTTTTTTTCCTCCGTGTATTTTGTTATTTCGAGTAAAGTACTAAAGAAACTGTCAGAAATCAATAGAAATAATTCAGTTGAAATAACAGGTGGGTTAGGATATATTATAACTTTGCTATATTAAGGCGGAAGTGTCTTTCTAAAGAAGTAAAAATTTTGGAGTGATAAATGGCGAACGGCGACAGCATAGGATTTGAAGAAAAATTGTGGCTTGCGGCGGATAAGATGCGTAATAATCTTGATCCGGCGGAATACAAGCATGTGGTTCTCGGATTGATATTTTTGAAATATATCTCAGATACTTTTGAGGAAAAATATAATCAGCTTTTAAAAGAAGGCGAGGGTTTTGAAGAGGACAGGGACGAATATACTTCGTATAATATTTTCTGGGTGCCTCAGAAAGCAAGATGGAAGAATTTACAGGATAACGCAAAGAAACCTGAAATAGGGATCATCATTGACGAAGCTATGATAGAGATAGAGAAAGAGAATGTTTCTTTAAAAGGTGTTCTGAATAAGAACTACGGACGACCTGATCTTGATAAAAGAAGACTCGGAGAGCTTGTTGATCTTATGTCCAATATTAAAGTCGGAGATAAAGAAGGCAGAGACAGAGACACACTCGGCAGGGTTTATGAATATTTTCTCGGCAGATTCGCGAGTTCGGAAGGCAAAGGCGGAGGAGAATTCTACACGCCAAAATGTATCGTAAAGACTTTAGTTGAATTACTTGAACCGTATAAAGGCAGAATCTATGACCCGTGCTGCGGTTCGGGCGGTATGTTCGTTTCAAGCGAAAAATTTGTTGAAGAACATTCAGGCAATATCGGAGATATTTCTATTTACGGTCAGGAGAGCAATCCCACAACCTGGCGTCTTTGCAAGATGAATCTCGCAATAAGAGGAATAGACGGTAATCTCGGTCAGTTCCATGCCGATACTTTTCATAATGACCTGCACAAAACTTTAAAGGCAGACTATATTCTGGCAAATCCGCCGTTCAATATTTCAGATTGGGGCGGGAACAGGCTTCTTGATGATCCGAGATGGACTTTTGGAACACCTCCTGCTGGAAATGCAAATTATGCTTGGTTATCTCATATTGTCACTCATCTTGCGCCGAACGGAAGTGCAGGCATAGTGCTCGCGAACGGAGCTTTATCATCAAATACTTCAAGCGAAGGTGAGATCAGAAAGAATATGCTTAACGGTCATGTTGTTGACTGCATAGTCGCGATGCCTTCCCAATTATTCTACACGACAGGCATTCCGGTCTCACTCTGGATACTCAACAGGAATAAGAAAAATCCTGCATACAGAAGCAGGGAGAATGAAGTTCTTTTCATAGATGCCCGTAAACTCGGCGAAATGGTAACGCGTAAAACGAGAGAACTTAACGATGACGATATAAAAAACATAGCCGCAACTTACCACAACTGGAGAAACTCAGACGGCAAATATGAAGATATAAAGGGTTTCTGCAAATCAGCCACTCTCGATGATATCAAAGGGCACGATTACATTTTAACGCCCGGCAGATATGTCGGAATCGAAGATGAGATTGACGACGGAATATCTTTTGAAGAGAAAATGGAAGTGCTCACGACTGAATTATCCGCACAGTTCAGGCAGTCAAAAGAGCTGGAAACACGGATCAGAGAGAATTTGAAAAGCATAGGATTTGAGATTGAAGAATAAAAAAGCAGGAACAAAATTGCTGACAGTGTCCACAAAATTCAAGGCTAATAAAAAGGATTCGGCTATGGCAAAAGCAAAGATTACAAAAACAAATACTTCAAAAGCAAAGATTACAAAAGCAAATACTTCAAAAGCAAAGATTACAAAAGCAAATACTTCAAAAGCAAATACTTCAAAAGCAAAGAAACTGAATTTCAAGAGTCTCGTAAAGAACCTTGAGAACATAAACAGAGAATTTTCTTATCAGGCTAAAATGGCTGTTAATACCAGCCTGACTTTGAGAAACTGGTTTATAGGCGCTTATATTCATGAATACGAATTGAACGGGAGCGACAGAGCAAAATATGGAGATAAAATATTTGCTGAACTTGAAAAAGCGTTGAAAAACATTAGTAATTGTATGAGAAGGCAACTTTACGAATACTTAGGCTTCTTTAAAGCTTATCCGCAAATTGTGCCGACACCGTCGGCACAATTTAAAATACCGGAATCAATGAACAGAATTATCCAAAAAGTGCCGACAGTGCCGGCACAATCTCTCGTGCCTGCTGAGGATCTGATATCAAAGATATCTTACAGCATGTTCAGACTTTTACTGCCTATAGACGACGAGACTAAAAGAGCTTTCTATGAGATAGAAACCATCAACGGCAGCTGGTCAGTCAGAGAGCTCAAAAGACAGATCAACAGCCTGTATTATGAAAGATCGGGATTATCGTACGACAAAAAGAAACTTCAGAAGCTCGCGAACAAAAAAGCGTCGAAGGAAAACCACGAGATAAACATCAGGGATCCCTATATATTCGAGTTCATCGGCCTCAAATCCAGAGAAACTATGACAGAATCCACTCTTGAGGAAGAACTTTTAAATAAAATTCAAGATTTTCTTCTCGAACTCGGGCACGGATTCTGCTTTGAAGCAAGGCAGAAAAGAATACTCATCGGCAGAAAGCATTATTTCGTAGATCTCGTACTCTATCACAGAATATTAAAATGCCATGTCCTCGTCGAACTCAAACTTGAAGAATTCAACCACGAAAACATAGGGCAGCTCAACACATATCTCAGCTGGTTCAAAGAAAACATCATGACCGAAGACGACAATCCGCCGGTTGGAATACTCCTCTGCACGGAAAAAGATCATGTGCTCGTACAATTCGCCCTAGCCGGAATGGACAACAGCCTCTTCGTATCAAAATACCAGCTCGAACTCCCCAAAAAGGAAGACATGCAGAAATTCATCAACGACAATATCAAGAAAGCTAAGATGGGTAAATAATATGGATGCCGGACAGTCCGATATCAGAAACGCGATTCTTGCACCAGTATTCAAAAAACTCGGAATCATAGAGCAATGGGGAAACGGTCTCAAACTGATCTCCGGTGAACTTAATGATTACCCCGAAATAGAATTAAAATGGACTGAACCCGGTATCGCATTCAGAGTCTCATTCATCAAAAAGAATTTCACCGCACAGCAAGAGTCGGAGAAAAGTTCACAGAAAAGTTCACAGAAAAGTTCACAGAAAAGTTCACAGAAAAGTTCACAGAAAATAATTGAAATAATTAAAAATAATTCTCAAATTACAACCACAGAAATATCTGGCATGTT
>JAKLPX010000361.1 GCA_022013635.1 Candidatus Delongbacteria bacterium | reverse complement strand
CTTTGAATTATGCGCTCTGACTTCAATTTTACCGTTGATAATATCGTTCACGAAGTCCAAAATCCCTTTTTCGACTTCTTCGGAATATTTCGCCTCTTTTATATCCTGAACGAACCATTTCATAAATTCGTCTTTAGCCTTGTTTCCATCCCCGAAATATAAAAGCCCTTTCCTCTGCGCTTCAGCAAACATGCTGTCAACATTGATCCCGACAAGGATTTTAATTTCCTTTACATCTTTCAAGTAAGGCTGTAAAGCAAAATATCCTGATGAACGGAAATAACCTACTACCGCATACAAAGCGTAAAGGTCTTTCATATTCTGAATAATGCCTACGAACTTATCAAATAGACTTCTCTTGTTTGTGTTTGTAAAAAATTTTGATGTCATAGTTTGCCCGCAGCAATTTAAATTTAAACTGTTCAAGTATTGAATTTAAGTTATATTTAAAATTAAATCAAACTAAATAATGGTGAAAATAAGGAACAAGAACTAATCATTCATGAATTAACCTGTCGTTCAGAAATATCTTATAACGGATCGTGCTGTTTTTTCTAAGCATTGCGGCAACTCCGCAGTACTTGGTCATCGAAAGCTCAACCGCTCTCTTTATCTTTGTTATATCAAGATCATCGGATCCTTTGATAAAGTATTCCATCATTATATCTTTATAGATTTTCGGATGTTCTTCAGTTTGTTCGGCATCGGCAGTCATGGACAATTCTTCGTATTCGATATGCATCTTTTTCAGAACAGAAGCTACATCCATTCCGCTGCAGCCCAACAAGCCGCCGAGTAGCAACGCTTTCGGTGACGGACCTTTATCGTCTCCGCCGAATTCCTTTTTAGTGTCAACCGTGTATTTGTGACCCGACTGGTCTATCTCAAATGACAGATTACCTGTCTGTATCGCTTTTACTTTCATCTTTTTCCCTGTTTTTACTTTTATCTTTAATAATAGAATGGATAATATATCCGAAAAACACGCCGTAAAATATTGAACCCCACGGATTCGAGGTTATGGATCAGCCGCCGCTGCTGCATCCTATGAAATAATAGTAACAGTATCCCGCCAATCCGCCGAGAAATACCGCTGCAAACAGGCTTTTAAACATTGTCTCTCCCCGTTTTCTTAAATTTTTTGTTTTAACATTTAGCATTTTCACTATAATGTGCCCTACAAACCCAGTAAAAAACGCCACGCAGGCGTAACTTTTATCTTTCCCGCATCAAGTGTTATTTCATCTTCTTCGTTTCCGGTTACTATCGTTCCTCCGGAAAGTTTCAGTTCGGACATGGCTTCGGATAGAGCCGTAACTTCGCGTTTCCGGGTGTTGATCTTCTGAGAGTGGTAAACACCAAGTTCTCAAGAATGTGCCCCGAATTCACGAGAATACCGGAAGATACCGATGACTGTTGAGATGTTTATTTCTCTCGGTATTCCGCAATCAAGTTCTTTCTCGTGAAAGTTAAGCATGATCTCTTTAAGCATTTCATGCATATAAACCTCCAATCGGTAAATAAATCATACCACTTGAATATCTAAGTGGTAGGAAATATAACTACTTATTGGTCTAAATGGCAAGAAAAATAATCCATATAATTAAAATATTTAAAAATACGCGCTGTAAATTCCAAAAATACAAATACTTTACCGGGTTTACCAGGCCTCAAGAGCTTCGGTAAGCATCGCTAGCGTCTGCTCTTCTTTAAATCCGAGCTGCTGCATTGCTCCGGACGGACAAACCGATGCGCAGCTTCCGCAGCCTTTGCATAATCCCGAATTAATGCTCGCATACTCTTTGCCGTTCCTCCAAAATAACTCAGGCGCGCCGTAAGGGCAAACGGAAACGCACATTCCGCAGCCTGCGCACATATCAAGATCAACTTCAGCAATATATGCTTCCGACATATACACATCCGAGCAGATTATGGAACATGCTCTTTCTGCCGCCGCTTTTGCCTGCGATATAGTTTCTTCCATTCCTTTCGGCGAATGGGCAAGGCCTGCCAGGAATAATCCTTCAGCAGAGAAATCAACGGGACGAAGTTTTACATGAGCTTCCATGAAGAAATTATCTCCGTTCAAAGGTATCTTCAGCATTTGTGAAATCTCACAGGCGTCTTCCTGAGGCACCATAGAGGCCGATAAAATAATCCTGTCCGGATACATTACGGTATCCATTCCCATAATATGATCCCTGTATGTAACTCTTAAACCTTTGTTCTTAAGCTCTGATTGCTTATCGTCAATATCAACAACGGGTTTATTATCCAAATCATATCTCGCAAAAACGACACCCAGTTCTCTTGCCTTCTTGTAGTATTTCTCGTTGAAACCGTAAGTTCTGATATCGCGGTATAAAACATGAATATTTATCTTCGGGTTCAATTCCCTGATACGAATCGCATTCTTCATTGATTGCGTACAGCATACTCTCGAACAATATGGTCTGTCATCATCTCTCGATCCGACACATTGAATAATAACGATATTCTTCATCTTCCTGTATTCGTTCATGTTCTTTTCAAAACTCTCTTCAAATTCAAGCTGCGTGATGACATTTTCCTGCTCGCCGTACAGATATTCGGCAGGCTTGGATTCATTTGCTCCGGTTGCAATGATTATCACGCCGTGCTCATACTTAACATCCCTGTCTTCCCTTTTCAAATGTATCTCTGTCGTAAAGTTACCGATATAACCCGAAATATCGGTTATTTTTGCTTCGGTATATATTTTAATAAGTTTATGATCTTCAACTTCATCCCTGATCCCGTTCAGGTAATCGCTTACTTTCCTGCCATCCGCCGTTGCGTCAAGCCTGTTCAGATTACCGCCTGTCCTGCCGCTTCTTTCAACGATAACGACCTCAAAACCCTGATTGGCGATCGAAAGCGCCGCGGTCATTCCCGACAGTCCTGCGCCGATTACAAAAGCTTTCTGAATTACATTAAGCGCAACAGAATGCAACGGTTCAAGCAATCTTCCTTTACTGACGGCGATTTTGGTGAGCCGTTTTGCTTTTTCTGTGGCGGCAGCTTTGTCGTCTTTATGAACCCAGCTGCATTGATTGCGGATATTCGCCATATCGAATAAATAAGGGTTCAGTCCCGCTTCTCTCAAAGTTTCCTGAAAAAGTTCCTCATGAGTGCTCGGAGAACATGAGGATACGATAACTCTGTTCAGTTTATATTCTTTGATGATATTTTT
>JAKLPX010000360.1 GCA_022013635.1 Candidatus Delongbacteria bacterium | reverse complement strand
TTCAAATAATACGCCCGATAAACCTCATTATAACAGCTTTCGCGTCGTTTATAGCATATTTCATAGTTGCCGAAGAAATCAATTGTCTCAATCTTCTTCTCATAATCCTTTCCACTGTACTGACTGCAGGCGCAGGAAATATTATCAATGATATAATTGATATTGATATAGATATTATAAATAAACCAGGCCGTCCGTTACCTTCGAGGAAAATAAAAATAAGCTCAGCTTATATTTGGTACTCCATACTTGTCGCAGGTTCACTTTTATCCGGTTTTTTTCTCGGATATCACTCTTTTGCGGCTGTGCTTTTAGTTAATTTCATCCTGCTTTTATATACTATATCCCTAAAAAGACGCCCATTTTGGGGAAATTTTGTGGTCGCTTTCATCGGCGGGTACCTTTTTTATTTTTGTAGTATTACAGCAGGAAATTTTATTAAAATAATTCCTCTGGCAATTTCCGCATTCCTTTTTCACTTTATCAGAGAAATAATAAAAGATATTGCAGATATAGAGGGCGATAAAAACCTGAGAGCCAATACGATGGCAATAAAGATTGGCGTCCATAAAACCGTTATTCTAGTTAAAGCTCTAATCGTTACTTTGGCTTTTTATCTCTCATATCTTATGATATTCGGCGATTACAAAATCCTTTTTTCAGCGATTATACTTCTTGCCGTTTTCCCTGTCATTCTTTTTGTGTTCTTTTCTCTTTTCAGGGATATATCAAAGATAAATTACGAAAAATTAAGTATGATAATGAAGATAGACATGTTCTTCGGAATTCTCGCATTCTATTTCGGACTCTTGAAATAAAAAAGCACCAATGCCGATGCGATATTCTTATAATTTATCCTTCAGGTAATCATATAAAGCTGAAATATCCAACTCTTTTTTCTGATTGTCTTTCCTGTCTGATATTTCAAATATACCGTCAAGCACTTTTTTCCCGACTACGATCCTGAGCGGAATGCCGATCAAGTCCGCGTCTTTCATTTTGAAACCGAAAGAAACATCTCTGTCGTCAAACAATACTTCGTATCCTTTGTTTATCAGTGAATTGTACAGTTCATTTGCTTCTGTTATTATCTCGGCTTCTTTGCCTATCGAGATAATGAGTATGTGATAAGGAGCGATCGAAACCGGCCAGATTATCCCGTTCTGATCGTGATTCTGCTCAATAGCAGCGGATATTATTCTTGAAGTGCCTATTCCGTAGCATCCCATTAGCATTGGAATACTTTCTCCGTTCTCGTTCGTTACAAACGCATTCATCTTTAAGGAATATTTTGTTCCGAGTTTAAAAATATGACCGACTTCAATGCCCATTTTTCCGATCAGCCTGTTTTTTTTGCAGCTCGGGCAAATTTCGTCCTGTTTTGCAAGTTTGACATCAAAGGTTTGAGGCATTTTTATATTTCTTTCGAAACAAACATTGATGTTGTGGTAATCGGTCTCGTTTATTCCGCAAAGAAAATAATTTACTTCTTTTATTGAATTATCCCCTATCAGTTCAACTGTGGAATTTAAATTGAACGGCCCTGCAAAACCTACCTGCGCTCCTGTCAGGGTTCTTACTTCTTCTTCCGATGCTGTTATAAGCTCGAGGCAACCGAAATGGTTCTGAAGTTTGATTTCATTGATCTCAAGATCTCCGCGGATCAATACAGCTGCGAATTTCTCTGATTCTTTGAATATCAGTTTAAATATAACCGTCTTTATCATCTGGTAAGCCGGAATATTCGTAAATCTGACTAATTCCTCTACTGTTTTTATATTCGGTGTATGAAGTTTGACTAGATCGCTATTATAATTTATAAATTCCACTTCATTCAGAACCGAATCCGCTTTTTCCAGATTGGCAGCGTATCCGCATTCCGTACAAAATAATAATGTATCTTCTCCGCTGTCTGAAGTTATCATGAACTCTTCCGAACCGCTTCCGCCGATGGCCCCGGAGTCAGCCTGAACTATTATGTAATCCAGTCCTATCCTGTCAAAAATTTTCTTATACGCCGCTCGCATCTTATTATAGGATTCATCCAAGCCTTTTTCGCTGTGATCGAAACTGTATGCGTCCTTCATTATAAATTCGCATGTTCTCATCAGCCCGAACCTCGGCCTTATCTCATCCCTGAACTTGGTATTCTGCTGATACAGGATCACCGGAAGCTGCTTATACGAAGTAATAAATTTTCTTACAAGATCTGTTACTGCCTCTTCGTGTGTAGGCCCGAGGCACATTTCGGTGTCTTTTCTATTTGACAGGTGGAACATGATGTCCGCATTCAGGTAAGTATCCCAGCGTCCGGATTCATCCCAAAGTTCCTTTTTCATTAATATCGGTAAAAGGACTTCCTGCGCTCCCGCTTTATCCATTTCCTGAGAAATGATATTTCTTATCTTTTGTAATGTTTTATACAGTAATGGCGTATAGTAATAAAAACCGGAGTGCGATTTAACAAGCATATTGGATTTACGGAGTAATTTATCGCTGATGACCTCCGCGTCTTTGGGAAATTCTTTTGTTGTGAAGAGAAACAGTTTTGAAAGCTTCATTTTATAAACCTATTTTAAATTTATTTATTGAACGATATATTTTGATCATAATATTTTCCCTGCTATAAAACCGGTCGTCCAGGCGGACTGAAAATTATAGCCTCCAGTGATCGCGTCAATGTTTAAGACCTCTCCGGCAAAATATAGGTTTTTACAGACTTTACTCTGCATCGTACTAAGATCAATGCTTTTTAAACTCACACCGCCACAGGTCACAAATTCTTCTTTAAAAGTTGATTTCCCGTTTACGGAATATTCTTCATTGGTCAGAATCTCGGTTAGTTTATTGAGATTTTTATTACCTAGTTCTCCCCATTTTTTATCTGCAGGTATTCCGTACTTGTCTAAAAGAAATACCCATAATCTTTCCGGTAAAGCATAAGGTCTGTAATTGCTTAATATTTTATTGGAATGATCATTCATTATATTTTTCAAATATTGAATTACTGTTTCATTGTTTGGTTCATTTACCCAATTTATCCGGATATTAAAATTATAATCTTTTTCGTGTAGTTTCTCCGCTCCGAAAGAAGACAGTTTCAATATTACCGGCCCGCTCATACCCCAATGAGTTACAAGAAGTGATCCGGCAGCTTTTAACTTTGTTCCCTGAATATTGACGAGTGTGTTTTCTACTACAATTCCCATAAGATCGGTAATTGATTCTGAAGGCATATTGAACGAAAATAGTGACGGAACCGGATTTTCAATCGTATGACCTGTTTCCTCCAGCCATCTAAGTCCGCTCCTTTTCGGCGATCCGCCTGTTGCGACTATCACTTTATCGAAAATTCTTGAAGGCAGTTCTTCGTTTATAAAGTGCAATTCTAACTTTTCATCGATCCTTTTGATCGCTTTTGCTCCCGAATCAAGTTCGATCTTTATATTTAACCGATCTGCCTCTTTCAAAAAACAATCAATTATACTCTGAGAGTTCTGAGATTTCGGAAATACGCAATTATCGTCCTGAGTTACCAAAGGAACTCCTCTTGATTCGAACCATTGCATCGCATCTTTATTGCTGAATACATAGAACATTTTCTTTAAACTTTTCCCGCCTCTCGGGTAAGCATTACACAGTTCATCAACAGAACTGCAGCCGTTGGTGACATTACACCTGCCTCCGCCCGAAATTTTTACCTTTGACAAGAGTTTGTTTGATTTTTCGAGTATTGTTACTTCGGCATCCGGATGATTTTCCTTTGCGGCTATCGCTGAAAAAAATCCTGCTGCCCCTCCGCCGATTATTCCTATCTTCATTCTGCTTTAAAATCCTTTAAATATTGCTATGGAATCTGATCACGGCATCATGCAATCTTTCATATCTTTTAATTTCTAATTTATATTTTCTTGCCTTGAATTAAAATTATAGAATGTACTTATTCCTGCTTTTATTCTTTCTTCTTTTTTTTCATCTTTTATATTTTCAGGTATGAGAAAATGAAGTTCAATATTATGTTTAATAGGTATATCGAGCGAGCTGTCTTCCATATAGCTGATAAAATCCTGATCAAGATCTCTCCTTTTTAAAGGTGAAGGGTCAAGTTCATTAAATATGTCAGTATAATGATTAAGTCTGATTTCAAAAATATATGAATTCGACTCCGGGTTCAGTTTATAAACTTCATTTAATAATTTTTTCACGCTCGGCATTTTAAACTCCTGTTTTTAAATTTCTAATCGTTCCTGAATACCCATTTAATGATCGTGCCTATCTTAGGCGCTTTGCCTGATGATAATATTCCGATCCTGAATATTCTTGCGGATGCCCAGACTGTAAAAAGAGTAAATATTATGACACCAAAGAGACCTGTCCAAGTCTGCCAAGCCGGAATATGATAAGGCGTACTCTGTCTTAAGAGCATGAGCATTGGGGTCAGAGGAGGTATTAGAGAAGCGATAGTTGAGAAATTACTCATAGGTTCTCTTACGATCATAATCCAGATAGCCATAGGGATTATCATAGGTAGCATGCCCGGAAATGCCAGGCTTTGAGCTTCCTTGGCAGTACTGCAGGTTGAACCGAGGGCGGCCATTATCGCTCCCATCATTGTAATGAGAAGCGTGGCATAAGCAAAGAACCACGGGATGAGATCAAGAGGGATCAGGTCACTTCTGTCCATATATTTTAGAGCAATGACACCGCCGCCGACATAAACAAGCGCCGCTGAGAGTGAAGCTCCGACCCCGCCGAGGATCTTTCCCATCATAAAATCAAAAGTGGAACATGAACCGAGTATCACTTCTGATATCTTCTGGCTCTTCTCCTCCATTGTAGAATTTAATAGAGGCTGAGCTCCGAGTAACGACAGAATGAACATTATCATCATCATTATCAAAGGTGCGAATATAGCCTCGCCTTCGCTGCTCTCTTTTGCTTCAATATACTCTCCTGTATATGGATCGACGGAATATAATCCCATACCGTTCACCGTAACCCACTGCATCAATTCGGTCACTTGACCCGGATCTATTCCCGCTTCCTTCATTCTTAATTTTCTTATTTCGTTATTCAGCGGATTTCCTACCCATATCCTGATATCATCAAGGGCAGCTCCTTCCGCGTAATATCTGATCACATTACTAAAATCGCTTTCATCAGACGAAGCGTTCTTGGGATGAAGCACATTCTTTCCTATCTCTACGAACGAGAATATTTCTTTATTTCTGACCTTCTCAGACAGTTGGTATCTCTGCTTATCAGGATTTTCATCATCAGGAGCTATTATATTGAAAATATACTTGGGCTTTATCTTCTTTAACTCGCCGTTATCTTTGGTTTCATATACTTCATCTTTATTTCTTTCTTCAGCGATTCTGACAAGTGACTCCGCTACTATTCCGGATCTGTCAATTACCGAGATATTCTTGTCGGTCGTATCAACGCTGTCGCCGAAAAGTTTCATTACGATCAGTCCGGCGAACATGAATATCGGAACGATTATCATTGATATTAAGAAAGTTTTTGTTTTAACTGTAGCTTTGTACTCCCTGACGGTAATGGTTTTTATTTTACCCAGCATTTTTCACCTCCCCGTCATTTTCAACAACCGGTTTGGCAATTCTTACAAAGATATCATGGAGCGAAGGTTGAGATATCTCGAATCTGGAGACGGCTGTTTTTTCTATCAGTGATCTCAGTATATTCTGCGGGTTGCAGGTTTTCTCTATCCTGATTTCCTGAATGTGCCCGAAATCATTAATATTCTCAATGCCTTTGATCTCATTCTGAACTTCCTTTAATACCTGAAGTCCGCCTTCTGACATTATCTTAATAATATCGGTTCCATAATTGTTCTTTATCGAATCCAGCGTCCCGTCGAGAACCTTTTTCCCTTTGTATATCATAAATACATAATCGCACATTTTTTCAGCGATGTCCATATCATGTGTGCTGAATATTACGGTCGTTCCGCTTTCCTTAAGTTCGAGAACGGCATCCTTCATCACATCTCTGTTCACAGGATCAAGACCCGAAAAAGGTTCATCCAGAATTATAAGTTCCGGGCTTGTAACCACAGATGCAATAAATTGAATTTTCTGGCCCATACCCTTGCTTAAAGTTTCAACCTTTTCGTCTCTCCAATTGTAAAGATCCAATTTCTTAAGCCACTTGTCAGCCTCGGCAAGAATATTCTTACCGTTCTTGAGCTTTCCGAAGAAATGAAGCAATTCCCTGACCTTCATGCTCTTGTATAATCCCCGTTCCTCAGGAAGATATCCGATCCTGTCCTTGAACGACTGTTTGTACTTCTCTCCGAAAATGTGAATATCACCTGAATCCTGATAAATTATATTCATAAGCATTCGCAATGTCGTAGTTTTCCCTGATCCGTTAGGCCCGATAAAACCGTAAATGCTCCCTTTCGGAACATTCAGCGTAAGATCGTTTACCGCCGTAAAATCGCCGAATTTCTTCGTCACATTTTTGATCTCGATAGTATTTTCCATATATAACCTCTTTTATACAAATTAGTATAGGTCAAATATAACTCATATTTGGGTTTCTTTCAAATTCAAAAAATTGAACCCAATAATAATAGGCTTCTTTTTTTCTTTTTCTCAGCTTATATAAATGACTGAATTCTCTTGGAAATTCAAAATCATTTAGAACTGATGTGTCAGTGAATAGGTCAATTTTACTAAAATCTCTATTCTTGATTTTCATAGCTAACAATGCGGCTTTGGAATAAGAACCCGTTTTTATCATTTGAGCAAATCCTCACTTATCTTTAACTTTTCTTTTAGAATTTTCTTTAGCATAACATCTTTTTTTCTTCTCCTGCTGTAATTGATCAAAGTCGTAAAATTGATCTGAAATTCCTTAAAAGCATTTTTTAATATTGTAATTGATTCATGCCCCTGATATGAAATAAATGTTTCGGTGTCTGAAATCAGGTCAACAAGCATTTTCTCAATCTTAGGCGTTTTAACATTTTTTATTTCCTGCAAAGGAGATTTTGTAACAAGCTGTTTTACTATGATTGATTCTTTATTTTGAGAAATATAGGTATCATAAGTTTTTTTATCAGGATTGACATATATATCCTTAAACCCGTTATCGTTAAGAAGATAGAAAACCGAAAACATCAGATCTTTCTCAACTTCGACGATTACAATATTACTTGAAACCTGATGCACTGAAAATTGATTGAACCAGTTTGAACTCCATACACAATAGGAAACATCCGGATATCCTGTTGAAATCAAGTTGCTGATCTTTTTGTGAATTTTATCTGTAAAAGGTTCGTAAACTGATTTATTTTCTGATATTTTATATACTCCTCTCCTTACAGAATCCAATAAACCCGATTTTTTTAATTCATAAACATACCATCTGAATGTAGTTTCTTTAAGGTTTGGCAAAAATCTGTCTTTTAGAAATTGATACAGTTCATTTCTTGGAATAAAACTTCTTTGTGAATATTCACTTCTGACTTCAGATATTATTTTCTTGCTTAAACTCATTTTCAAACTCCAACATTTGACACTTATTCAAATATAGTGTCTTTTGTTTGTATATGCAAGTTTTTATTATTATTTTATAATTCTATCATTTTATCCGTGACCTTTTCCCTGAAATAACGGTCGTGCGAGACAACGATGAGCGTTCCCTATATAATTACTTCGACGAAGTGTTCCTGTCTGTCGTCCACCAATTGAATAGCTGAGTTTAATTTCTCTATACCGTCCACAGTTACACGCGTTTCGTCTTTTCCTTCGGATATTTGAGTAACATTGATATTGTAAATCGTCTCGCGATAGCGATAGTGAAGTTTAAAACCTTTCCAATCTTCCGGGAGACATGGTTTGATATACAGGATATCAACTTTAAGCTGAAGTCCAAGTAAAGATTCTACGATCAGCCGGTACATCCAGCCTGCTGATCCGGTATACCATGTCCACCCTCCCCGACCGATATGAGGTGAAACCGCATAAACATCTGCAGCGGCGACATAAGGTTCTACCTTATATATTGAAACTGCTTCAGGCGATAGAGTATGATTTACCGGATTGATGATCCTAAAAAGTTCCCAAGCCCGACGACTGTCTCCCAATTGCGCAAACGCCATAGCCGCCCAGATCGCCGCATGCGTATATTGCCCGCCATTCTCTCTTACACCGGGAACATATCCTTTGATATATCCGGGATTCAAAGTTGTTTTATCGAAGGGTGAATCCAGCAATTTAATAAGCCCTTTGTCTCGTTGTACCAGACGCGTATCCAACGCCTCCATAGCTGATCTTGCTCGTTCTGTTTCTGCAGCTCCTGATAGTACAGACCAGCTTTGAGCAATAGAATCAATCTGACATTCAGTATTTTTCGCCGATCCCAAAGGTGAACCGTCATCAAAGTAGGCGCGTCTATACCAATCGCCATCCCATCCATTCAGCTCAATATTTCGTTTAAGTTGAGACGATTCCTGTTCGCAGCGATCAACGAATGACAGGTCTTCCCTCATACGGGCAACCTTTGTAAAGCGTATTAGCACATCGTACAGGAAAAATCCTAACCAGATGCTCTCTCCCTTTCCATGAATCCCGACTTGATCCATACCGTCATTCCAATCCCCTGAGCCGATCAACGGCAGTCCGTGTTCACCATATTTAAAACTATTAAGTAAAGCTTTAACACAATGTTGATATAAATTAGCCGATTTTTCAGATACTACCGGCATATCGTAATATGAGTCATCTTCATCCGGCACCGGACGACCTTTAAGAAACTTTACAGTTTCGTCGAGTATTCCTGTATCTCCTGTGGACAAAACATAGCGGCATGCTGCTAACGGCAACCAGAGGTAATCATCCGAACAATGTGTACGCACTCCCCGTCCTGTAGGAGGATGCCACCAATGCTGTACATCGCCCTCCTTAAATTGACGGCTCGCGCAAAGAAGAAGGTGTTCGCGCATGAGGCGCGGTTCTGTGTGTATAAGTGCCATCATGTCTTGCAACTGATCGCGGAAACCAAAGGCTCCTCCCGACTGATAGTAACCGCTACGCGCCCATATCCTGCATGCAAGAGTCTGATACACAAGCCAACCGTTGGCCATTACATTGAGCGACCGGTCAGGTGTTTCTACTTGTACGGCACCAAGGATACGATTCCATTGATCCCAAACGGCTTCAAGCGCCGTTCTGGCCATGTATGACCCCCGCCAGCTATGAATCATCGCTCCTGCTTCATCAGCTCTCCGCGTTCCGGCCACACCAAGTCTGAAAACGATCTCATGCTCCTGACCATGGAGGAGTTCAAAGTTTACCTGTATCGCTGCACAAGAATCCATTCCCGCACCGACTTTGTCAGACAGGTGTGCATTACCCATTGCTGCTGGATTTCGCAGAGTCCTGTTACGACCAATGAATTCAGTGCGGTTACCTGTGAAAGTCCTTGTAACATAATCCGTATCGAAAAATGCAATTCGATTGGCGAACTCGGTGTTGTACCGATTTCGTGCTAAGAGTGCCCCGCTTACAGGGTCAATTTCTGTAAATATATGCATAGCAGTTTTCGGACGCAGATCACCGAGTACCCACTCCACATAACCTGTCGCGGACAAACGACGCGTTTGACCGGAAAGATTACGCAGTTTTAAAACTGTAAATTTTATCGATGCGTCAATAGCCACATATACCCACATCTCGGAATAGATTCCGCCTTCGGTGTGCTCAAAAACACTGTAACCAAAGCCGTGCCGGCTGGCATAAGGGGACGCACCACGGGCCGGTAGAGGAGACGGTGACCAGAAATATCCTGTATCTTCATCGCGAAGATAAAATGCTTCGCCGCTTGCGTCGCTTACCGGATCATTGTGCCATGGTGTAAGGCGAAATTCATGAGCGTTCTCGCTCCATGTGTAAGAAACACCATTCTCTGAGATCACACTCCCGAAGATTGAATTTGCCAGCACATTCACCCATGGAGCAGGTGTCATTTTCGCTTTCTCGGTAGTTATGATGTACTCACGCCCATCCTGCGTGAATCCTCCCAGACCGTTTAAAAAGATAAGATCGTTGCGCTGTGTCACAGCAGTCAGCGGTTCAGGCTTGTGAGGTTTGATTTTATTTAAGCTTGGAATATGCTTTTCCTGAATAATTCGCCGATTAAGCTGTTCTGATAGTGTGCCCCTGCTGTCACTGAGGATCACCCTGGCAACAGCTTGGAATAAAATTCTGTCTTCATTTGAAATCTGTTCTGCAGGTCGGATAAAGATACCCCCGAAACAACCCATCATGTTCGCTTCAATCCCTGAAGTTATCAGACCAAGTATTTCGTCATGAAGCTGTTGCCGGTAACCGGCTTGGTCTTCGTTCCAAATCACGAGATCCGCTGTCAGACCTTTCATCCTCCAATATGCATGGGCTTGTACAAGCTGTTTAACAAGTTCTATGTTAGCCGAATCTGCAATCATCAACAGTACGATCGGTACATCACCCGAGACGGCATAACTCCACAAGTCTGACTGTCCGCGGCGATTCTGAATGATAACACCGGCATCCGCACGAAGTGTAGAATTATTATAGATTATTGAGTTGGCAAGGCGTTTGTATAGCTGAACTTCTGACTCTGTCACATTAAGTTGATGCAATACTATCTTGCTGTGTGTCCATGCGAGATCAAAGACACGATCCGCCAATCTCTGGTCATGGTATTTCTCGACCAAGTTCAAGGCGATATCACGGGTATCGCTCACGCCGATAACCATATCTACGATGGCAGATTCCTGTGGTTCGAGAGTAATTTGATAGCGTATAGCTGCAATTGGATCAAGTACCGATCCTGAGCGGTTCGAGAGCTTCTCATTTTCTTTCAACGCCTGTGGGTCAGCTACTGTGTTACCTCGTCCGATAAATTGCATTCTATCCGTCTCAAATGACACATCTCCTCGCTCCGCTCCACGCACGACCATCAGGTGAAACATCCAAGGTGAAAAATCATTATTTGAGCGAGGTCGGCGAGTACATAGGATCGCCGATTGCTGTCTGAGAATTTCTGTTTGAACAAATAGATTGCTGAAAGCGGGATGCAGAGCATCCGATTCTTTCGTGGCAAGCACTACTTCCGCATAACTGGTAACTTCAATAATCCGGCGGTTTTTAGAGCGATTTGTGATTCGTACTCTGCGCAGTTCAATGTCATCCTCCGGCGAAACAGCAATCTCGTTATAAGACTCGATCTCGTTATTCTTCCTGCGAAATTCAGCACGACCCTCTGAGAAAATTGCTTCATAAAAGTCCGGATGTTTGAGTGTAGGCTGATAAGTGGTTGACCAGAACTCTCCGGTCTCTGCATCGCGGAGGTAACAAAAACAACCCCATGAATCACAGGTAGCATCTTCTCTCCAACGGTTTATTGCAAGACCTTTCCACCGGCTGTAACCGCTACCTGAATTTGTTACCATCAAATGATAACGACTGTTCGACAGTAACTGCACTTCCGGAAAAGAGGTGTTTGGAGAATCGAAAATTCGCACCGGTGAAATCTGACCGTCTGTGTGTGTGTGTAATTCTGTTATTTCGTCGCCGCTTCGTGAATAGGACACTGTATTCCGCGGAATGCGTTCCTGAAGCAGTAAAGTTGTCGCCTGAAACAGATGTGCGGATTCAAATCGCTTTTGCATCGGACGATTCAGTAACAAATAAGCCAGCGACAGGAAACCCATACCTTGATGATGGGTCATGAATGATTGAACAATTGCACTCTCTTTGCCGGGTGGCACTCTGGATGGCGTGTAGTCTATTGCCTCATAAAAACCGAATTTTCCTTCTAATCCGGCCGAAGCAAGTCTCTGCAGATTTATACACGCAGCTTCAGGTTCAACCATTAGCGCAAGCATTGATGCATACGGTGCTATGACAAGATCTGATGCAAGTCCACGCTTAAGACCAAGACCGGGAACACCGAACGCACGATACTGGTAATTCCTATGAATATCAACAGTATTGAATCCTGATTCTGAAACGCCCCATGGTACACCACGCTGTCTTCCGTAATCAATTTGCCTTGCAACTGCCGCCTGATATGTTTGGTCAAGAAGTGTGTTTTCGTAGGTCGGCATTATCAGGAGAGGCATAAGATACTCAAACATTGAACCGCTCCATGAAATGAGTACGGGATCACCGTCTGGGGCAGTCAACAAGCGTCCCAGTGCAAACCAACTTTCTTGGGGCAGCTGCCCTTGCGCAATACAAATGAAACTGCATAATCGAGCTTCCGAAGCAAGAAGATCGTAGTAGCTCGCATCCTGTCGTTGTTCGGTAACATTGTAGCCGATCGACAGAAGATGACTCGTTTTGTTATAGAGGAATTCATAATCCATTTTGGCTAATTCACCGGATTGAAATGCTAGGCGTTCGATTGTTGTAATTCGTTCACGGGCTTTGAGGCTTGCGTATCTAATTAATGGATATAGAACTTTAAGTTCTTCTCGCTCTTTGATGGTTATATCAGAGTTAAGCAATTGTTCAATTATCGGAAATGTATCAAACTCAAGCATGGACATCATTCGAAGTGTCGGAATTTCGATGTCATAAAGAATTTCTCTCATCTTAATATGCACTACCGACAGATTGATCCACGGCGCTAAAAGGAGTAACTCATCCTGAGTATCTCTACAATGGCGTACTAAAACTTCGGGCAGATCGCGAACTCCGTTTTCTGTGCCGGTCACAAGCAGCTCAAGACACGATTGAACCTTCGACAGTGTAACTGGATGCGAAGACAATGCAGACTTAAGTGACTCACTAAATTGAGCGAATGAGGCGATTTCGACATTGCCGGCAAGCATACTGAATGTATCGCTTATTCCGTCTAACCACCGCTTAGCCAGGATGGGTTCGTCTATCAACCCAAGCAGTCCCGCCTGCAATGTGAGCAGATGACCTGCAAGGTTACCGCTGTCAACCGAAGATATATAATGAGGTTGCAGGATATTAAGCGATTGCGTGTCGTACCAATTATAAAAATGCCCGCGATACCGTTCCAAACCTTCCATTGTACGAAATGCGTTTGCCGTGCGCTCAATGAGTGCTCCGGATTGAATATATCCAAAGTCATAAGCTGCAAGATTAGCAAGTAACGACAATCCCATATTCGTTGGTGAAGTACGATGTGCGACTGCGACCTCCGGATTCTCCTGAACATTATCAGGAGACAACCAGTTATTATCCTGTCCTACGAAGGTTTCAAAATATGCCCAGGTTTTTCTGGAAATTGATCGCAGAAACAATGTTTGATCTGCCGTCAGCAGTGATTTTTTTCTGATTAGCGGCTTACTCATCCACCATGCGACAGCAGGAGAAAAAAACCACAGCAGCAGCACAGTGCCTGCGATAGTCAGCACAGCAGGATTTGTTATTGCAAGATAGGTGGCCGTGACTGTGGAGAGCACGGGGGCGATTAACATCATCCGGTAGAAAGCAGCAAGGTGTGGCCTGCGATTGTATTTAAGATCACCAGAGGATGTCCATTCGAGAAGTCGCCGTTTGCTGATATTTAATCGCCAGATTGTGCGCAACATCGCTTCCAGACTGTAGTATGCTTCAAAAGGAAGACAAAGAATAGTAAATCCTGCCTGTAATAAATTCTGTACTGTAGCCCATGCTGAACCAGAAATATGCCGAAACCATCGAACATCTTCAGGTTTCCGAAGAACATTCAGAAGTGATGTTGCTAAAGCAGGTATCAGTAGAATACATATA
>JAKLPX010000359.1 GCA_022013635.1 Candidatus Delongbacteria bacterium | reverse complement strand
CAGTGAGTTATCTTAGCCCATTTCTTTGATGTTAATTGCCCTTCAAATCCGTATAATTCTTCGTAAAATAGTTTCAAATTGTCAGTTCTTTTTGAACTGCTATTATGCATACATCTCCGGTTCTGTTGGTAATAATTTCAAAAAATAAGAATATACTTGCAATTATACTTGTTTTTCATTATATTGCTTTTAACAGATAATGGAGGTCAAAATGCCGCAAATATCGTTATATATAGACGAAGACACGCTGGCAAAGATCGAAAAAGCCGCAAAGAAGGAGCATATTTCTATTTCTAAGTGGGTGGGAAGGAATATTAAAGAATCTCTTGAACATCAGTATCCTCAAGGATATTTTGATCTATTCGGCTCGATAAAGGATCAGTCGCTTGTAGCTGAAAGACAGGCTGATTATAAAGGCGACGGAAAGAGAGAAGAACTATGAACTACTATCTCGACACGAACATCTGTATTTATTTTTTAAAGGCTCTTTATCCGAATATTGCGGACAAATTAAAACAGATCAGCCCCTTGAATATAAAGGTACCTTCTATTGTTAAAGCGGAACTTCTTTTTGGCGCAAAAAAAAGTATCATGTCTAAATACAATCTTGAAAGAATAAATCTCTTCTTGGAACCTTTTGAGATAGTTGAATTCGGTGATAGAGCTTCTCACATTTATTCTGATATACGATTCAGGACAGAAAATTCAGGTAGAACTGTCGGTCCTAATGATCTTATTATTGCTTCAACAGTGCTTGCAGGGAATGGTATTCTTGTTACGAATAATGTAAAAGAATTCCAGAATATTGACGGTCTGAATATCGAAAACTGGGCTGTATTTGAATAATTATTCTCCGCAAATGCAAATATTATGTCTAATGAAATAAAAAAAGAGCCCTGAAATTCAGGGCTCTTTGATCTTACATCTGGTCTTTGATACATTTCGCGAGCCGTTTGATGGCCTCTTTGAGCTGATCCTTGGATGAATACGAGAAGTTCAGCCTCATGTGATTATTCGATGGATTCTCGCCGTAGAACTGCCAGCCAGGTACGAACGCGACTTTATATTTTATTGCTTCATAAAACAGTTTCTCGGTATCTATATGTTCAGGTACTGTTGCCCACAGGAATAATCCGCCTTCCGGTTTTGTCCAGCTTACTCCGCTTCCTTCGGGAAAATTCTCAGCCATTGTGTCGAGGAATAGATTCAGCTTTTCCCTGTAGTAATTTCTGCAGTTCTCAAAATGCTTTTCGAGACCCATGTCATTTAAAAAAGCCGCGCATACATCCTGATTATATTTCGGAGTATTCAGAATATTGCCTTCCTTGATATTGCACATTCTTGTGATCACTTCAGCAGGTCCGATATTGAATCCGACTCTCATGCCGGGACAGAATATTTTGGAGAAAGTATAAAGTCCTATGACATTTGTGCCTTCTCTCTTCTGATCGAGAGAATATATCGAAGGCATCATTTCGCCGTAATATCTCAGATCTTTATATGGACTGTCTTCTATAACAGGAATGTGGAACTCATAGCTTAGATCAAGAAGAGCTTCCCTTTTTTCCAGGCTCATCGAAATGCCTGTAGGATTCTGGAAATCAGGAACGACATAAATGAATTTAGGCATTTTTCCGCCTGACTTCTGAATTTCGAGAAGTTTGGCACGGAATCCGTTCACATCTGAGCCGTCTTCCTGAATGTCAACACCTATATATTTAGGTCTGTTGAGATCGAATGCCACAACGGCACCTGCAAAAGTCGGCCTGTCAAGCAATACGGTATCACCCGGATTCAGAAATAATCTGCCGGTGAGATCAAGCCCGTGCTGACCTGAAGTTGTAACGAGTATGTTCTCTTCCGAGACATTGATATTATCCCTTTTAAGAAATTTTATGATCCCGTCAAAAAGAGATCTTTCGCCCGGTATGGACGAGTACTGCATTATCTGATTTATATTATCTCCGGCAAGGATCTTTTCCGTAGCAATTCTTACTTCGCTCTTCTGAAACACATCGGGTGAAGGCAGTCCTCCCGCAAGAGAGATTATATCGGGATTACCTGCCAGCAGTTTCAGGGTCTTCCCTATCGGATAACCTTCGTATTTTTTGGTATTTTCAGAAAACCGTTCATTCCAGTTATTTATCATTTTAACCTCTTTTTATAAAGAACCTTTGCCGAATAAGGTTTTAATACCCTTCTTCATAAAATCTTTTCCGTCATTGGTAGCTTTAAGCGATTTATAATAGATCACATCGCCGATCTTATCAGATAAGTTATTTCTTTCTTCATCGGATAAAAAGTAAGCTGCCATTGTATCCAATTCCCTTGAAGTGCCGTCACTTTCGTACTTATAGGTTATGTCTGTTCCGCTTTCCAATACTTTATAAGCATTTTTTGTCCAATCGAAATTAGCCATTCCAAGATCAGGATTAATACGGATATGAGCGGCTAAACTTACGCCTTTTATTCCGCTTGCTTTCAGTTCTTTTGCGCACTGAATGAAAGTGTCCGAATCAGCACCGTTTCCGATATTTATTTCATAGATCGGAGTTGTGCCGTCTTTTCTTATATATGCATTGATAATATTCAACAGCATTCTGAACTGCATCGTTGTCTGAGTTGATAAAAGCATTGAAACCTTGAAAGTCAATTTGGGAATATCCTTGGCGTAATAGCATGCCGCAATAATAGAGCTCCAGCTAGGATTCAGATAAAAATCTCCGCCTGTTTCCATTGCAGTTCTCGTAACACCGTCAAGATATATCAGGTGATTGCTGTTCGCGACTTCAATACCGCCGAAATTTCCGAAGAAAGTGCCCTGATTTTTAAGCGTAAGAGCCGAGTTTGTTTTATCGCATTTCGTCCTTTCAAACTTCTCTCCTGTAGCTTTTTCAAGTTCTTTAAATCTTTTTTCCGGTTGAGGGATCCCGATAAGATTTGTGCTGCAATACTTTGAAGTACCCATGATGTTTTCAGTCATTGCCAAAGTAGCCATAAGATCGCCGCTGTAAACATAATGATCGGTTAACGGAACGACTGAGATCATTTCCGCAGGTACCATACACGGGTTGGTTTTTGCGGTTTTTACAACTTTTTTCATGAAATGATGAGTAACTTTTGCGCCCTGAAATCCAGATACCTGGCTTCTTGCAGTTCCGAATTTCTTCTGATATGAGATTTTATTCTCTTTTTCAAACTTTTCAAGTTTCGGAAATTTCTTTATCAGTTTCTCTGCGTCGGCTATCATTTCGCCGTAACCTTTTTCCTTGAGTATTTTTTTACGGTTTTCAAGTTTGCTCATAAACTCAATTGTCTTGTTGATCTTTTTAGCTCCGCCGTGAAATTTTTTCAGTGCGTCCATTGCCTTTTTGTCTCTTTCAGATAATAGTTCGTACTTCATTTTGTTCCTCCGATTTATTATTTCAAATTATTTTGCATGTATGCTGAAAACCCGGACATTTGATATTAAAAAGATTTATTTCAAATATCAAGATTATAATTTAGAAAAATTGCGGCGGATTTTTGAAATTTTATGCCAATATTAAAACTGTTGCAAAAACTTATAAAAATTCATAATTTACAAACCGCTGTGAAATTAAGCTGTGTTATTTCTCATAATATAAAAGGAGAACCCATGTCAAAACCGATATTGTACCACTCGACAAATCTCAAGGCAGCTCCCGTATCGTTCAAGGAGGCACTTTTAAAAGGCATTGCGCCGGATAAAGGACTTTATATGCCTGACCATATACCTCAATTGACAAGCGAAGAGTTGGAGAGTTTTTCCCACAAGAAATACTGGGAAATTGCTTATGATGTTATACATAAATTTTTAAAAAATGATATACCTGCCGATGATCTGAAAGCATTATGTAAAGACGCTTATAATTTCGAAGTTCCTCTGGAAAATGGTTATGACAGAAAATTCGTAATGAGATTAGATCAGGGACCGACAGCTTCTTTCAAGGATTTTGCTGCAAGAATGATGGGCAGGCTGATGAATTATTATCTGACAAGAGATAAGAGAAATCTTCTTATTCTGACAGCTACTTCCGGAGATACGGGAAGCGCGATCGCCAACGCTTATTTCGGATTGAAAAATGTTAAGGCCTTGGTACTTTTCCCTCAAAAAGAAGTCACGAACAGGCAGAGAAAGCAAATGACGACCTTAGGCGATAATGTTCAGACCGTTTCTCTTGAAGGTAAATTTGATGACTGCCAGGCGCTGGTTAAACAGGCTTTTGCAGATCATGAATTAGACTATTTAAACTTATCTTCCGCCAATTCGATCAACATAGGGAGATTGATACCTCAGACGGTATATTATTTCTATTCTTATGCAAAATTAAAAAAAACGAAGGACGAAAAAGTGATCTTCTCCGTGCCGTCGGGAAACTTCGGCGACATGATGGGCGGCGTAATTGCGATGAAAATGGGGCTTCCCGTAAAAAAATTCATAATTTCAACAAATGATAACGATGAATATCCGAAATTTCTTAATTCAGAAGATTACGATATTATAGTTCCTTCGAGAAATTGTATTTCAAGCGCAATGAATGTAGGGCATCCGAGCAATATGTCAAGGCTGGTGGCGCTGTACGGCGGAGTAATGAGCGAAAAAGGAACGATCTTAAAAAAAGCCGATATGAAAGCTATGAAACACGATATCTGGGCTGTAAGTATAAACGACGAGCACACTAAGGAAACTATAAAAGAAGCATATAAAACACATAAGATTGTTCTTGAACCTCACGGATCGGTAGGCTGGGCAGGTTTGCATGAATATATTAAATCTCACGGAGACGATAAAGATCAGCTTTATATTTCTCTCGAAACGGCACATCCTGCAAAATTTCCCGAGCAGATCATAAAATTATTGGGATTTGATCCTGAACTTCCGAAAAGTCTTGCAGGTTTAGAAGATAAAAAAGAGCAGTATGACAAGATCGGTTTGGAATACTCAGATTTTAAAAAATATTTAATAGAAAATTATGCGTAATCCGGTCAGCAAGGGGTTTAAACCCCTTGTGTACCGTATTACGCATAATTATAACGAAAGGACCATGACATGAAATACATTATCATTCTCGGCGACGGAATGAGCGATTATCCGATAGAGAAACTCGGCGGCAAAACTCCTTTAATGGCGGCTGATATTACGAATATTGATAAACTTGCCAAAATGGGCAGGTGCGGTCTGTTCAGAACAGTGCCGGACGAACTTCCGCCGGGAAGCGAAGTCGCCAATATGGCCGTTCTCGGTTATGATGTCAGAAAATTATATCAGGGACGCGGAGTTCTCGAAGCCGCAAGCATGGGCGTCAAACTTAATTCCGACGACCTCGCGATGAGATGCAATCTGATATGCATTCAGGACGGAAAGATAAAGAATCATTCTGCCGGACATATCAGCTCTGAAGAATCGCATCAGCTGATAGATGCTCTGAATAATGAATTCGCAAACGAGTTTCAACTGTTTCATAAAGGAGTGAGTTACAGACACCTGTTCGTTCTCAAGAACGGAAGAAAGGAATTAAAGCTGACTCCGCCTCATGATGTGCCGGGAACTCCATTTAACAATGTCATGCCTGAATCTTTGATCCCCGAAGCCGATGATACTTGCAGGATATTGAGCGATCTGATATCAAGATCTCAGAAAATATTGAAAGATCATCCGGTTAACATAAAAAGAACTGCGGAAGGAAAAGATCCCGCAAATTCGGTGTGGTTCTGGTCGGCAGGATACAAACCTGAAATGAAGACTTTAAAGGAACTCTACGGCAAGACAGGCGCGGTAATTTCTGCCGTTGATCTGCTTTACGGAATAGGAGCTTATGCAGGTATGGATATCATTCATGTTGAAGGAGCTACAGGATTATATACCACTAATTATGAAGGTAAGGCTAAAGCAGCCGTAGAAGCACTAAAATCCCATGACCTTGTATATCTTCACATTGAAGCTACTGATGAAGCCGGTCACGAAGGCAATGTCGAATTAAAGATCAAAGCTTTGGAATATTTGGACAAAAGGGTTGTAAAATACATTATGGAAGAAACTGCAAAATTTGACGAACCGGTCGCGATAGCTGTTACGCCTGATCACGCAACTCCGTGCAGTGTAAGGACTCATACGCACGATCCTGTCCCGTTCATAATTTACCGTCCGGGAGAAGAACCGGACACAGTGACTGAATATAATGAAACATCTGTTGAAAAAGGATATTACGGGCTTATAAAAGACGATCAGTTCATAAAAGCCATTTTTGGAATAAAATAGAAATTCTATTCGTCGAGATACATTTTACCTTTTTTTAAATAATTAAGTACTATCTCAATTAACTGTTTTCCTGCTCTTCAGAAAAACCGGTCATAAAAAATATCCTATTGATTAAATTTATATTTAGATAATCTCTTTTCACCTGCTTTAAAAAGTGATCCCGATTCAACTCCGTACTTCAAATCTCTGCTTGCAGTGGCAGTGGAAATATCTTTGAACAGACGCAGATATTCCTTTCTTGTAAATTCTTTACCGTTGAATTTTTCTTTAGCTTCACTCAGCCTGTCTTCAGCGGTCATCGTTTTAGACTCATTCCATAAAATTCTATCCAATTCGATCTCAATTATTTTCAGCATAAATTCAATAAAGGGAGTGGATTTGCCTATGCTGTCTGATCGAGACAACGCACCATAATATTCTTTCTGCCTTTCTTTAATCGCGCTTTCTATCGGAAGAAATTCGAAAACAGGATATTTACTTCGCAATAAAACCGTTTGCCATAATCTTCCCATCCGCCCGTTGCCGTCAGTAAATGGATGAATGAACTCAGCTTCATGTGGTTTCATGTTACTCCATTCAGGTATGCGATAGTATCATTTGATAGTATCATATAGGAAATATACAAACACCATTGGATAAATGCAAGTCATTCGCTAAAACACCATTGGATTTTTACACATATTACGATTTAATACTATTGGTTATTTACATTTTTACTCTTAAAAAAATAATCGATCCTAAATATCAACATACAGAATCCCCTTTTCAAATACAGGCAATTCAGCATTTATCTTTCCGTTCTTACCGACGAATAAAACTCCTCCGAAATAATCTTCCGGCCCGTAGCCTGAAATATAGTTTACAAGAACTGTATCCTTACCGATTTTTTTTACTTGATCCGCATAAATATATTTTTCAGTTATACTCCACACCTTTAAATTATCAACTTCTTCCGGGAAACATCTCGCAAACGGAACAATAACCAAGTTTGAATCATTATTTCTAACAGTTTCAACAAGTCTGTCGTCAAACAGATCTCCACAAATCAAAAAAGAAATATTCCCGATCTTAGTATCAAACACTTTTACCTCAGTTCCCTGCCTGTAAACTTTACTACTTTCCCCTGCTCCGTGCCATCCCGAACTGATTCGTCTGTAAGTATGAGTAACATTCTTTTTATGATCAAAATATACAGCCGAATCATAGATCGAATTCCCACTTCTTTCAAAGAAACCGAAGACAATATCAATCTTATTTTCACTACAACATTCAAAAATCTCTTTAATCACAACATCATCAAGCGTGATAGCCAAACAATAATCATGCACAGGATCATCATTATTGATCAATCCGGTCAAAGCAGCCTCGGAAAACACAATACATTCCGCACCTTTAAGCGCAACTTCCCTGATGAAATATTTCATGGATTCAACATTATCGGAAAGACTTTCCGAGATATGATTTACGCAGAGAGCTAGGGTAGTCATTTATTTCTTCCATTTCTCAAGTCTGATTTGAATTTCATTTACAGGTAACCTGCTATTTATGAGCATTAATTTATTAAGTTTTTCTAAAGAATATTCATTTGTGATAATTCCGTTATTTACAAGTTCATCAAATATAAACAATATTCCTCTGACTTCAACTTTAGTATCCTGTGCGACTTTCCTGAGTTTACCGTCACCTGTCAGTAGGATTCCTTCAGTTTCTTTTGAATAATGAAGTACTGAACAGTCGGTAATTCCTAATCCAGTATGCAATAAATTCAGCTCTGATATTATTTTAAGTTTTTCGGCATCGAATGAAACGACCTTAAGCATTTTATTTTCTATAAAATCTTCAACCTTTGCTTTTTGTGATTCATCTTCGATTTCAGCTACCACGAAGTCAGTTGTATGAAAGTCATACTTCAACCCAGATAAATATTCAAGCAAATCAAGATCAGCAAGATCCATTAAAATATTAGCATCATTGATTATTACTCTCATCAATCTATCACTATTGAAAAATTCTTCCTGACACTCGCCACAGATTCTCCGAGAAAGGAAGCAGCCTTACCGATTGAAATGAGTTCTTGAGATAATGCTCTGTAAATCAGCCTGTAAAACCTTTCCGATTTCTCGTTTTCGCAGAATCTTTGTTTATCTATATTTTTTTTCAGCTCTGAGTTAGTATTTCTTTGAATATAAAAGTATTTCTGACTGCTTT
>JAKLPX010000358.1 GCA_022013635.1 Candidatus Delongbacteria bacterium | reverse complement strand
GCAGCTGTTTATCCAGCTCTTTTGCGTTATTATATCTTTCTTTTGGCACATATCCTTCTTTTACGGCCATTTCTCTTAAAATATCCAAAACATCGGAGAATTTCACTCCCTGCGGGCAAAGCGCGTAACATGTATAGCATCTTGAGCACATCCATAGCAAATCGGATGAAAGAACTTCTTTTTTCATCCCGAGAATGCACATTCTGATGATTCTCCTCGGGTCATACTCTTCATGTACTTCAGCTACCGGGCAGGCGGCGGTACAGGTCCCGCATGTAAAACATCTTTGAAAATGCTCTGCTCCCGGACGGGAGGCGATCTCGTTTTTAAAATTAGAGTCCATTTCGCTTAAAATAATCTTATCCATTCAAATTCTCCTTTACTAAAAAGCTTCGGGTATATTCTTCAATTCTTCTAATGAAAAGACAGGCCCGTCTATGCAGACATATTTTGAGCCGATCCCGCATCTTCCGCATTTGCCGATCCCGCATTTCATCCGTCTTTCGAGAGATGTATAAACCATGCCGTCATTAAAACCTATCTCTTTAAGCACCGGCAGAGTAAACTTGATCATGACCGGAGGCCCGCAGACTACCGCCCATGACTTCGGATCAAGTTTTACTTCCTTTGTAACAGTCGGGACAAATCCGCAGAGTTTCGTCCAGCCTTCAACCGCTTTATCAATCGTAAGATGAAGGATCAGGTCATTCCTTTTATCCCATGCTTCGAGCTCTTCCTTATAGATGAATAAGTCGGGATTTCTTGCACCGTAAATGACCGTGATCTTGCCGTAGTCAGACCTGTGTTCAAGCATATAGACCAGAAGCGACCTCAGGGTCGTAAAAGCAAATCCGCCCCCGATAATCACAACATCGCCGCCTTTAAATTTCCCGACAGGATACCAATTACCGAGCGGGCCTCTTACTCCGACAATGTCTCCGGGACGAAGATAATGTATCTCTTTTGTGACCGAACCTGTCCTGTTGACCGTGAACTTAAGAATATCCTTTTCGGTCGGGGACGACGCAATACCAAAAGGCGATTCGCCTTTTCCCGTGATCGAAAACTCGCAGAATTGGCCGGGCATATACTTAAAATTCTCTCTGTCGTTATCTTTTAAGAAAGACAGTTCAAAAGTTTTAAGGGTCTTATCCGGATTTTCCGTCAGGACTTTGTCAACCCTCATCTGAATAGGTAAATAACCGTTACACATCGGCAGGTACCTTTTTATTTAATTCATAATTAATTATATCTTTTATCACATCTCTTATGTCGAGATTTACGGGGCACACGACAACGCACCTTCCGCAGCCGGTACACAGATGTGTTCCGTAATTGTCTTTGAAATAATTGAATTTATGCATTACTCTTTGTCTGACGCGATCAACAGAATTTCCTCTCGGGTTATGACCTGAAGCTTCCATTGTGAAGATCGGGAACATGCATGAATCCCACAATCTGACCCTTTTTCCTTTTCCGTTCTTTCCCTCATCGGAAACATCGAAACAGTGACAGGTAGGACAGATAAAAGCGCAGGCTCCGCAGTTGACACACTTGGAAGATATTTCCTGCCAGATCGGTTCATTCCATAATTTTGGCAGTTTTTCGTATAATGCTGAAATATCCGTAACTTCAGGCATCATAGATACTGCCTTTTCTTTTAGTTCTGAAACAGCTTCCTCATCTTTTTTGTCCGAAATTTCCGATACGGATAATTTCTTCAGAAGCTCTTTACCTTTTTCTGAAATTCCTTTGAAGATAAGATCGTCTTTTGTTTCAACGACAAAAATATCAGAGCCGGATTCATCAAACGGTCCACTCCCGAACCAGTTGCAGAAACAGGTTGTCAGAGGCGCGTTACAAGCAAAATTGAAGATTATGCTCGTATCATATTTCTGCTTCCAGTACGGATCTTTGTACATGTCTTTGTCGGGAGCCTGTCTTGCGTTACCGAAAACTTTGTCCAGCATCCTTATGCTTTTTGTATCACAGTTCCTGACTCCCCAAAGCAGGTACGGTTTCTCTTTCTTTTCGGGAATACTGACGCCTTCTTTAGAATATTCGAAAAGAACTTCGGACTGAGGGAAAAATACGCTCTTCGGCGAATACTCGGATTTAACATGACCGGTAAAAATATCATCAGGATTTTCAATAACTTTAAACGCGGCTTTAGAACCGTTTTTTACCGGAGCATACACCTGATAGTCCTTCATCAGTTCTTCCAGCAGAGTATTTATATTTTCTTTTTTAATTTTCAACATTTTCAACTCATTATAAAATCTTGTTTTTCGTGCTCGCAAAAGGTTGCCATTACAGGTTTTTCATTTATATCAAGCCCTGCAGTGTAATCAAACCTTTCCTTAATTTCTTTTTCCACCTTTTTGCTCATGATACGGAGATCTATTTCCGCCGGACAGGCAGACACGCATGATCCGCAGTCAACGCATCTTCCGGCTGTATGTAAATTTCTTATTAGATGGAAAATTATCGAATCTGTCATTTCGGGAGTCTTGCCGATCCATTGAGGATTGTTCTGATCTACGAAACATTCATTACAGTAGCATGAAGGGCAAACATTTCTGCAGGCATAACAGCGGATACATTTTGAGTATTCGGACTTAATGTATTCCCATCTTTCTTCGGAAGTTTTTTTCTCAAATTCTTTTACTGCCGCGAATTCATCCTTAACATCAACTTCCTTCCTCGGCTCTCCGATAAAAACATCATACTCCAAAGCATCGGGGTATCTGCAATAAATGCACGAATCCGATAAAACATCTTTATCAGGCACTGCGATCTCGAAGTCCCTTCCTGTAATGGTTACGGCATTGCCGGACTTTTTTATCCCTAAAATTTCCTTTCCGTCAACTGCTGCTCTGATCTTCTTCTTTTCGTAAACACCTTCGCACGGTACTCCTATCAGAAAAATGTTTTCTCTTTTAACCTGATTTTCAACCGCATATAAGACAACCGACCTTGCGTCACAGCCTTTGACAATAATGCCTGTCTTCTTATAATCTTTAGACATTTTTCTTTTGTCTTTTGTGAGATATGCAGTAAGATTATTTCTGCATGTACTGTCAAAGATCAGCTCATCGGCATCTTCCTGAGTTTGAATAAACAGGGGAGATGCGGAGCCGGGCAGTGTTCCCCGCTTCCATCCGATGACGATATCAACTTTTTTCTCCGATATCAGCTTTTTAACCGTATCCTTTAATTCCTGCAGCATCACACTACTCCTTTTACAAGTCTTTCGGCAGGGCCTATTCTTTTTATATCGTTGGATATCTTTTCAATTATCTTAGCGAATCTTTCGCCTTCTCCCGCAGAGATCCACGAGAACTGAACTCTTTCGGGCTCGATACCGATATATTCCAATAACGGCTTTATAGCCGCAAATTTTCTTCTTGCAATGAAATTACCTGACAGGTAATGGCAGTCGCCCGGATGTCAGCCGGATACGAATAGACCGTCATACCCGCTTTGCAGTGTTTTCATAATGAAAAGCGGATCAACTCTGCCGGAACATGGTATTCTTATAACTCTGACATTTGCAGGATACTGCATTCTCGATACTCCGGCCAAGTCTGCGCCTGCATACGAGCACCAGTTGCATAATAATGCCAATATTTTCGGTTCCCATTCTTTCATCAATACTCCGGTTATAATTTGTTATTCATCTATTACATTCGTCATTTCAAGCGAATCAAATACGCCGAACATCTGTCCGTTCGTGAATCCCCTAAGGTCAAGCGCACCGCAGCGGCATGAAGCCACGCACGCACCGCAGCCCTTGCACAACGCATCATTAACTCGGGCTGTTCCTTTTTCAGGATCAAGCTCGATCGCGTTATAAGCGCAGATATGAACACAGTAACCGCATCCGGTACAGCGGCTGTCGTTGACTTCGCAGATCGTTCCTTCCGCGAGAATGGCTTTTTTATTCAGGAAAGTAAGCGCTCTGCTTGCAGCGGCTTTTGCCTGAGTAATACTTTCATCGCAGTCTTTCGGGCAGTGAGCCAGTCCGGCGACGAAAATACCGTCGGTGGCAAAATCAACCGGGCGAAGTTTAACATGCGCTTCCAAAAACATTCCGTCCGTATTCAAAGATACTTTCAGCATTTTTACGAGATCAATATTCTCTTTCTTTGCGTCAATCGCAGTTGCCAATACCAGCATATCAGCCTGAATTTCAATGTTTTTATTAACTATCGGATCGAAAACCGTTACCTTTACCTGACTGTCCGTATCCTTTTCATTTACCAGTTCAACTATCGGTTTATTCTCAGGCGTATAATGTATGAACATTGCTCCTTTGTCTCTGAGTTCGGAATAATGTTTCTCTCTGAAACCGTAGGTTCTTATATCTCTGTAAATTATATAAATATTCACATTCGGTAAAATATTCTTTAAGACGCCTGCATTTTTAACCGCTTTTGTACAGCAAACTCTACTGCAGTACATTTTGCCTTCTTCGCGGGAACCGACGCATTGGATCATAACGACATTCTTCGGTTTTCTTGTACCGGGAAATTTCCTTGTCTTTAATATGTCTTCCAATTCGACCTGTGATACTATCCTGTCTGATCTGCCGTAAAGATACTCTTCAGTCACATGCTCATCTGCTCCTGTGGCGATTATGACGACACCGTGATCGAAACTTATTTCTTCATTTTTATTATTGCCGGTGACAGTCGTTGAAAAATTTCCTACGAAACCGTCAATCTTTTTTATTATTGCATTTTTATAAATATGTATCAATTCGTTTGATTCCGCCTTTGATATAGTATCAGCCAAAAGAACCTGCGGATCGCTGTCAAAATCAAAGAAAATATTTCTTAGGTTTCCGCCGAGTTCATTTTCTTTTTCGATTAAATAGACTTCATGTCCGGCTTCGGCAAGCGATATCGCAGTCGTCATGCCGGCCAAACCGCCGCCGATCACCATTGCTTTAGGATTAATCTCAATGGGAAGTCTCTTTAGCGGTTTTAATTCCCTCGCTTTGGCAACTCCCATACTCATAAGGTCTTTTGATTTTACCGTTGCAAGCCAAGGTTCATTCATGTGCGCCCATGAACACTGGTCCCTGATATTGGCCATTTCAAATAAATACGGGTTTAATCCCGCTTCGGTTATCGTTTCTCTGAAAAGCGGCTCGTGTGTTCTCGGGGTACATGCCGCTACGACGATCCTGTTAAGGTCATATTCCTTTATTCTTTCCTTGATCGTGTTCATACAGTCCTGAGAACAGGCGTAAATAAGATCTTCTGCATATTCGACATTGGGCAGATGTCTTGCGTGTTCGGCAACATCTTTTACATCAACCACGCCGGCTATATTGATACCGCAATGGCATACGAACGCGCCTATTCTCGGCCTGTCTCCGGCGACATCCTTTTCCTGAACAGCATCCTTTTCGGCAGAAATATCCTGCCTTTCCAATCTAAGGAACTTTAAGGTTTCGGCTGCGGCGCCGGATGCTGCAGTTACCGATTCGGGAATGTCTTTTGGTCCGTTCATTGCCCCGCAGACAAAAATCCCTTCGCGGGTTGTAGCCAGCGGTAAGTTCGTATCAGATCTGCAGAACCCGAATTCATTAAGTTTAAAATTCAATGATTTCGATAAATTAACTATGCTTTTTCTGGGCTGCAGGCCGACGGCAAGAACTGCCATATCGAATTGCTTATGAGAAATATCACCGTTCTCATAAACATATTTTAGAATTAAATTACCATCGTCGTCTTCAGATATATCAGACACTTTGGATTTTATATACTCGACTCCGTATTTATCTTTGGATTTTTCGTAGTATTTGTCAAAATCCTTTCCGAATGCTCTGATATCCATATAGAATACGGTTGATTCTAAATCCTTTATGTGTTCTTTGGCTATCATCGCCTCTTTTATCGCAAACATACAGCAGGCTGAAGAGCAGTAATTATGATTGATGTTCTCGTCTCTTGATCCGACGCATTGTATGAAGGCAAGGCTTTTGGGTTCTTTATGGTCGCCGGGTCTCACAACATGTCCGCCGAGTGGTCCGGATGCCGACAGCATCCTTTCAAACTCGAGTGAAGTCACTACATTCTTATACCTGCGGTATCCGAAATTACCCAAGTGGATCGGATCATACGAGTCAATACCGCCTGAAAGAATTATAGCGCCGACATTGATCTCGAATATTTTATCCTTATCATCAAAATTTATAGCCCCTGCCGGACATACTTTTTCGCATAAACGGCAGACGCCTTTATTCAAATATAAACAATTATGCGGATCAATCGTGTATTCGGATGGAATACTTTGTAAAAAATATCTGGAAACAGCGCCTCTTTTACGAAGCTTCATATCAAAGATATCGTCAACTTTTACCGGACATTTTTCTTCGCATAATCCGCATGAAACGCATTTTTCCTGATCAATATATTTGGCCCGTTCAACAATTTTCGCCGTAAAATCACCGGGAATACCGGATACGGAATCAATTGTAGTTGTCGTATATATCTTTATATTCGGATGTCTCACGCTCTCGCTCATCTTCGGAGAAAGAATACACATCGAACAATCATTTGTGGGAAATGTTTTATCCAATTGAGGCATTCTCCCGCCTATTGACGGTGATTCTTCAACAAGATGTACCTTTATTCCCATCTCAGCGAGGTCTAAAGCGGCTTGAATTCCTGCTATTCCCGCTCCTGCTACCATTACAGCTCTGCTTTTTAAACCCATAAAATTTTCCCCGCCGGAAATCTATAAGAATATATTTTTTTTAGCATCATTTTCGCCTTTGCTTAGTATCTTATCCGTAAATTCATTGCCTAATTGAGCAAATTTTTGACCCTCGGAAGCAGATATCCATGAAAGTCTGAGCCTTTCGTCATCAAGTCCGAGAGAATTAAATAATGTTTTAACGATCTTGATCCTTCTTCTTGCATGATAATTACCTACCTGGTAATGGCAATCGCCCGGATGTCAGCCTCCGACGAGGATACCGTCGGCTCCTCTCAGATATGACTTGATAAGAAAAACCGGATCAATCCTGCTTGAACACATCACTTTGATCGGTAAAATTGCCGTAGGATACTGCGATCTGTTAATGCCTGCAAGGTCGGCTCCTGTATATGAACACCACTTACATAAAAAACTTACTATTTTTAGTGAATTTTTATTTTTCATTTCACTCTCCAAGTTCTGGAAATTCCTGTTCCTTGTATATCGTCACGGGTATTTTTTCGTCTGCGCTTCTTCCGGGTACGAAATCAAATTCGCCGGCCACGCTTTCTCCCGCTCTGTTGAATACAGTGCCTACCGGAATGCCTGCCGGGCATACATCCGAACACTGCCCGCATCCTACGCATGAAAACGCAATATGGGACATTCTTCCGATATGAAAGAAGATCGTGTCGGGCGGTAATCTTAACGCGCCTTTCTGATCAAGTTCCTTCTCAAGGATCA
The DNA here is from genome assembly GCA_022013635.1 of Candidatus Delongbacteria bacterium. Lineage (GTDB taxonomy): Bacteria > UBA4055 > UBA4055 > UBA4055 > UBA4055 > JAKLPX01. Next base: position 13,504 of record JAKLPX010000358.1, on the reverse strand, counting down.
TTTTATTGTAATCGAAATTTGCGGATGCGAAATCACATTGCGCACAGTAGCATATCGGGCATACGGAATTACATCCCCTGCAGCCGATACATTTTCCGAATATTTCTACAAGCCCGTCGAGCCCTTTACCGCTCTTATCAACAGCTTTAAACTGTTTTTCCTTTTCGGCTGCTCTTTCTGCGATTATATTTTTAAGGCTTGATGCATCGAATTTCCCTGCGATAAGTGATATATCAAATCCTTCAAGGATCGTTTTTGTTCTTTCATTATTTATGTATATGTCAGTGCTGTCTTCCGAAGATCCGAGAACAGACACAAGAATATCTGAATTGTCCGGATAAAAGTGTTCGCATCTCCGGCAGTTATCCCTTATCGTATCGGGATTGATACTTTTTTGAACATCAGTCCAATATTTATCCAGTTCACCTTCTTTGAGTCCTTTTGCGTGGTCTTTTAAAGGAATTACACCGCCGCAAGTATAAGTTATTATGATAAAATTATCTGTAGTTCCCTGCTCTCTCTTTACCATTTCAATAAAAGCTCTGTGCTCGCAAGGCCTGATGATAACAAGTATCGGTTTATCTATCTTTGTTAATTTCGTTAATGTCTTGCCTGCGTTCTGAGGCATGATCGGGAAGAAAGGCTGTATAAAATCCAGAAGCGCCGGATCCGTTATCAATCCGTAATCCGCATTTGATGCTCCTTCAAATTTCTTTAATGTAAATACACCGCTGATCTTACCGCTGTCCAAAAGGAATTTTGCAATATCTTTTACCGCAGTATTTCTGTCTTTTTTAATTGTTGCTTTAAGCATCTGCGCCCTCCTGCCTGTCAACACTTTTTGAAAGCTCTCCGAGTTCACCGAGTTCTTCTAACTTATAATCACGCATCGGCAGCGCGTCTCCGACGCTGTTTCCGGACTTGTAATCGAATGCAGACTGAGTTTGGTCTGCGACATAGCTGAATACGCTTGCGACGGGAATATCAACGGGGCAGGCATCGGAACACAATCCGCAGGATACGCATGATAAACTCATGTGGGAAAGTCTGCCGATATGGAACATCAGTTTGTCTGGAGGAAAAGAAAGTACGCCTTTCTGCCGCGCTCTGATAAATTTGAGATCGGAATTCTGTTCATTGACCGTCGAATCGAAAAAGCACTGCCTGCAATAACAGATCGGGCAGACACTTCCGCAGCTATGGCATCCTATGCAGTTTTCAAATATTTTATGAAAATTTATAAGTCCGTCCACATCCTTCTTTATTTTTTCGAAAATTTGTACCTTTTTATTTTTCCTGACCGAACTGATGCTTTCGATCTTTTCATACCATTTTGACAGGTCTGCTTTCGCTTCCAGTTTCATATTTTTAAGAAAATCATCGCCTTTTACATTATTTGAAGAAAGAAAAATACCATCGTCCGTCAGCGACAGGTGAAGATCGGAGGATGTCCGGCTGAAATCGGTACAGAATGAGCAGACTTCTTTCATTATTCCTGAATTGAAATTACCCGATACTAAAGCTGTCTTGAAGGCTTTATTTTTGCCTGCCGGATCTTTTATATAATCATCCGTCGGCACAGCGCCTACGCAGTCGTAAGTGATAAGCAGTAGATCGTCAAGATGCGCCTGATTCAATTTAACCAGCTCAACAGCCGCTCTGACCTCACATGGTCTTATTAATACGGCAGTTTTATACTTGCCCGTCCCCTTTCTTGTCAATCTTTTCACGGCATTGGCGGCATTTACCGGCATTGTCGGCGCAAACGGTTCCGCCTTCGCTAAAAATGCTTCGTCCTTTATCAGCATCCATGCGTAAGAATCTCCCGAAGGGACTTCCATCGGAAGAAGCGCAGAATCTATAACACCGGATTTCATTGCAGACCGGACAAGATCAACCGCCGCTTCTTTGTGTTTATCTTTTGAACCGAGTTTTACACCCTGCGGAACATTTTTATCCATAGTCGTTCCTCTACCTTACAGCTTCTTTTACTTCCTGGAATAATTGCGGATTTGTGAAATGCTTTGACCTTATAGATCCGGACGGACAGCTACCCACGCAGTTTCCGCATCCTCTGCATACAGCTTCGTTTACTACCGATACGGCTCTCTCATCGTCAAAATAGATCGCGCCGTATTTACATATTTGCAGACAGGTTTGACAGCCTGTACAATAAGCTTCGAGAATTTCTGATACTTTGACTTCGGGAATTATCTTTTGCCCCGGAATAAGCTGAACGGATATTTTTGCGACAGCGGCTTTTGCCTGAATGACGGAATCCGTTACATCCGCCGGTCCGTGCGCCGCTCCGACAGCAAAGATACCGTCGTTTGAAGTTGATATCGGATCTATCTTTAAATGAGCTTCCTTATAAAACCCGAATTCATCCAGATCGGTATTAAGCAGTTTCGCCAATTCATTTGAGCCGGATGCAGGGATCATTGCCTGTGCATAAACTATCATATCGTGAGCGGATTCTCCCGCATTACCGTAAATGTCCGTATAATTTACAGTCTCTCCGTTTAAGTTAAGCGATTTAACATATTGAAATTCAACTCCACCGCTTTTCATTTCATTATAATATGATTGATTTTCTTTATTCGGAAGGCACAATTCCTTAACATAATGGCGAATTGGAATATCCGGATACATTGTTTTTAAATAACCGGATATCTTGAGTAAATAATTGCAGCAGATCTTTGAACAGTAACCCACTTTTTCCCTTCCTGCGCAGTGCGCCATACCGACAGAAGACGGAGCTTTACCGTTCTTTTTGACAATTTTTTTCTGGGCAGACATAAGGGCTTCTATCTCCAACCCGGAAAAAACATCATCTTTATCTGTAAAATTAAAATATTCAGATCCCTTACAATCGAGCAGGTCATATCCGGTCGCTATGATCACGGCGCCTGCCATGAATTCGGTCAATTCGTTACTGATAATATTTTTGATTACTATTTCGAAATTTCCCTGAAACCCGATAATGTTCTCAAGTTTTGTGTTTGTGAATATCTTTACATTCGGATTATTGAGCAGTTTTGCCGTCTTTTGCCGAATAAAGTTAAGATTCGATCCCTGCATGGTTTTACCGCCGGGTTCGGGTGCTTTTTCGATTAAATACACAGTCCTCTCTTCTGATGCGAGATTCAATGCAGACTCAATTCCTGCGATCCCGCCGCCTATAACAAGCACATCGGGATTGCTTTCCAGCTGTTTTTCGAAAAGTTCTTCCTGATAAAAAACCCTGTTTATGCCACCGTGTATATATTGTATAGCCTTTTTTGTTGCCTCTTCTTTATCGGGTATTACCCATGCGCAATGCTCTCTTATATTTACCATTGTATATAGATACGGATTCATCTGTGTTTTTTTGCATACATTTATAAAAGTAGTATCGTGATCTCTCGGGGAACAAGCCGCACAAACCATGTGAGTAAGATTATTCGATTTGATTTCCTCTTCAAGAAATTTTTTCCCGCCAACCGAGCAGAGAAGCTTATGTTTTTTTACGACAAGCTCTTTATCGTTAAAATCCTTAAGTTCCGAAATTTCCTTCACGATCTTGTCAATATCTACTCTACCCGCGATATTGGGTCCGCATTCACATACAAATATACCGATCTTATCACTCATATTCGACCTTTATTAAACTTTTGCAATTGCCAGCACGCCTGCCACAGCGGCTTCAGCTTGAAGTATCGAGCTCTGAATATCCTTGGGGCCTTCCGCACAGCCGGCAACAAAGATCCCTGCTTTTGTGGTTTCGACGGATCCGATCTCATAAGGTTCGACACTTATAAAACCGAACTTGTCAACATCTATTCCGAGAATCTCTGTCAATTCTCCGATTCCATTTGAAGGCTTGAGCGAATTGGCAAGTATCACCATATCAACAATCACGGAATCTTCATTCTTTCCGTACAAATAAGAAATTTTGAGTTTGCCTTCCTCTTCGGTTACTTTAACACTTTTCATATCGGACTGAAAGATATATTCGGAATCGTTTGATCTCACGCTCTGATGGAATTTCTGATAATTTTTGTCCGTAAGGCATGAGTCCGAATACAGATTATATATTTTCACGCTATGAAGCTTGTCTTTTATTAAGTGAGCGTGCTTTGACGATGACATGCAGCAAATTGCGGAACAATATCCCGACTCTTCTCTGCCGGCACACTGTATTATCGCAACGCTTTCGGGGATTTTTCCGTTTCTCGTTATAATTTTGCCCTCTGTCGGCCCGTTCGATGCGAACAGCCTTTCAAATTCCATTGAAGTATATACACCCTGATATTTTCCGTAGCCGAATCGGTCAATTTGACTTACATCGTAAAGATCAAATCCCGCGGCGACGATTATTTCTGAAGCAATAATTTCTATTATCTGATCTTTATCATCAAGATCAATTGCGGCGAACATACAGGAGTCAACACATATATTACAGCTTCGGTCTGTCCCGTTCAAATGAAGGCATTTTTCGGCATCTATTACCGGAACATTCGGCAGTGACCCGGAACACGGCACATATACCGCTTTCTTTTCCATCAAATTCTCTTCCCATTCGTTTGGGAGTGAAACAGGGCAGGGTTCATAGCACATTCCGCATCCCAGACAAAGCTCCAGACTGACGAATCTTGCTTTTTTTCTTATCGTCACACTAAAATTTCCGCGCTGTCCGGATACTTTTTCAACTTTACTGTATGTAAATACTTCAATGTTCTTGTCCTGAAGAATTGCCTGCTGGATCGGAGCTACAAGGCAGGTGGAACAGTCAAGATTCGGAAAAGTCTCTTCATTCTTAATAGTTTTTCCGCCTATTATCGGCAGTTTCTCAACAAGATAGACTTTCTTTCCGGCTTTTGACAGCATAATGCACGCCTCCATCCCCGCTACGCCCGAACCGATCACCAATATATTTTCATTACTGCTCATTTATCATTCCCGTCTTATAAGTTCAGATCTTTTTTAAGCGGGTTTGGACCCATCTTAGCTATCTTTTCGGTAAATCCGTTTACAACCTGCCCGTATTTATTCCCTTCGGAAGCGGATATCCATGTCAGTTGAAATCTTTCAGGATCAATACTAAGTGTCTGGAATACTTTTTTGAGCAATGCGAATCTTCTTCGTGTGTAATAATTACCGACCTGGTAATGGCAGTCTCCCGGATGTCAGCCGGCTACGAGAATGCCGTCGGCGCCGTTGAAAAATGTCGTAAGCAGGAGATTATGATCCACTCTGCCGGAACACATTATCCTTACTACATTGAACGAAGAAGGCAGTTTAGTTTTTGCAGCACCTGCCATATCGGCGGCCGCATAAGTGCACCAGTTACATAAAAATCCTACTATTTTAGGTTTGAATTCTTCCATATATTCTTATCTCCAGCTATAAAATTTTACAGCTGGATCTGTGCGCTGTAAGCTCCGTTTCCCTCATCCATGCAGAACATCAAGGTTTTTCCCGTCCTGTCGCACCATGCTTTTATATCTTTCGGGAAAGACGGACAGTCGGCCTTTACCTCTAATATATCCCCTGCCGGAATGGCGGGAATCTTTGCCACTACTTTCAAAATCGGTTGCGGGCATTTTAGTCCGAGACAATTCAATTCGTGTACTTCCATTTTTAATCTCCTTATTTTTTGTTGCTTTTTCATATCCTTTCCAATTATATTTAATTATCAACGATAATGCCACTGTTTTTTTCACAATTTTCACAATATTAATCCACTTCAGCAATTTAAATCTAAAAAATGAATTAAATGAGAATTGTCATTGACTTTATCCTTTTTTTAGATTATACTACTCAACAGTGCGGAGATGTTTGTGTCTGCACATAGGAGGTGCTATGAATGTTGAAAAAATAAAAACGCTTTTACGAACAGGACCGTAGCGGTCTTACAGCGTAAGGCAAAAAATAAAAGAGGAGAAACAGAATGAAAAAACTAATAATCGGACTGATCGTCCTAGCAGTAAGTGTGGCAATGTTCGCCATTAATAACGGTGAAATTGCGGCAAGTGTCGCGTCAACAACGAATTTATCAGTAGTAGGTTGGCCGTTAGATGTCACTCCGGTTGCGATATCGGACGGTGTTGGAACGGCGAATGTTCTCGCTGTGAATGACATCACTATCTCAGACAACAGTTTGGCAGGCTGGACATTAACTGTAACGCAGACAAACTTTAACAATGGCAGGTTGGTACACACGACTGCTCCTGCTACTACCGACTCAATCGCTTATACTCTACACTGGCATTTTGTTTCTGGAACTCTAGGAACAGGTTTGGCTGTTGCTCCTACTGACGGTACTGCTTTGACTTTTGTAGCAGGAGTTGAAACAATTGCAGCAACAAGCGTGGCAACAAGCGCAACGGACACCTATATAATAGACTTTGATATGGTAATAGCAAACGGTGCAGTAGTTGATCCTCTTGTCGGCAGGTATGAAGATACCCTCACACTTACTATAGCTGGCAACTAATAATCAATAAATACAAAAGGGGGTTGGCAATTACCCCCTTTTTTTTTAATTATTGAGAACTGATTAGTAAAGCTTAAGGGAGGGGTAGTGATTGGTATATATAAAAAAATAATCGTTATACTTTTAACTGTGATAATGCATTCCCTTATGTTTGCATATTCATTTTCGCCATCAGTCGCAACTATGTCGCCGAGGGGTAATAATTCAAGCTTTATTTACACCGTTACAAATCAGGAAGATAGACCTATTCCGTTAGAAATTACGATTTATGATTTAATACAGGATATCAATGGTGTGAGATCTATAGGCGATGAGGTTAACGATGATTTTTTAGTTTTTCCGGCACAGTTTATTCTCAAGAAAAAAGAGACAAGAAGAGTTCAAGTAAGATGGGTCGGGGATCCTGATATACAAATCGAAAAAGCATTCACTGTTCTGTGCAAAGAACTTAAGATGCCTGCGGAGCAAAGCAAACCGGATAGCGTGGATATCGAGAGAACTACATTCGGCTTGAATATTTTAGTGAATTATGCCACGAGGTTAATGGTAACGCCCTTTTACGGCAATTCGGAGATTGTGATTGAATCGTTTGACATCTCCACGAATGAAGCAGGGAAAAATGAAATAATCATTATATGCTCAAACATCGGGAATATTCACGACAGATTATTGAACCACAGCTTTATAATAAGACCGGGGAGCGATAAGAAACAATTTCCGGAATTTGTGCCGATTAACTTAAACGAACACGACATTACTGGTATGGCAGAGGTGATTCTCGCTAAATCATCAAGACGGTTTGTAATACCATGGCCGGAAAAATTACCGTTCGGCAAAATAAATGTTGAGCTTGTAAAAAATGCAAAATAGGATAAAACTTATGGGATAATAAAATGAAGAAGACAGCAGTCAGTCTGATCATATTGGCAGTGGCCATGAGTTTATTCGCAGGTTTAACAGACAGCGGTCAAATTGCCGCAAGAATAGCTTCGGGAACGGTTTTGACTGTAGCCGCTTACCCGACGAATACAACGACAGGCACGCCTACTCCAATATCTGACGGGACGGGATGTTCCGGTGTTGTTGTCGTGGATGATATTATTGTTAATGATAACAGTGCGGCCGGCTGGACATTAACTATAACACAGACAAACGGCAACTTGTTACACGAAACGAGCGCGGCGACGATTGCTTACAGTTTAGTGATTGATTTGGTTTCGGGAGCTCTCGGAACCGGTTTGTCTCTTAGCCATGGCGACCTTGGCGCGCTGACTTTTGTGACAAAAGTCGAAACAATTGAAGCGACCGGAAGTTCGTCAAGCCCAACAGTAGATTATTTGTTCGACTTGCAGATGACAATAGCAGATTTGGATGTAGTAGATCCTCTTGCCGGCAATTATGTTGAGACCCTTGACTTCGTTCTCGCTTCAAACGATTAGTAAGGAGTTGCGAATTGTTAAGAAAAATAGGTTGGATAGCCAAGATGAAACTGATAAAATTTTTAATATTTATACTGCTTGTGTGTTCTGTTTATGGAACAACAAATCCAACCAGCACGGGCTATTTTAGAGCAATAGTCGGATCAAATACCGCTTTGACGCCGGCGGCATATCCGACAAGAATAAGCGGGGGCACACCCGTTGCGATAGTGCCCGGTATCACCGGATGTACCGATGTTGTTGTTGTGGACGATATCGGTATTACTGACAACAGCTTGGCAGGCTGGACATTATCCATAACACAGGTTACGGGAGGCTCGGTTCTTACAAACCCCGTTGACTTTACTACGATTGCCTATACCCTCGAGATCGGAGGCGTAATAGGAACCCTTCCGGCCAATCTGGTTCTAAGCCCTACTGTCGGCACCGCACTGACTTTTACCGCTAATGTTGCCTTGATTTCACCGACCGGAGTCGCTGACTATTACGAGACGACAGGCTATTCTTTCGACCTGCTGATGACAATAACGGTAGCAGCAACCGTAGGCAAGCTTCCAGGCGATTATGCGGAGACCCTTTCGCTCTCTTTAAGTTCCGACGATTAGTAAGAAATCTCAAACAAGGAAATTGAATAATGAAGCTGATAATAATTTCGATATTTATAGCGGCAATGGCAAATATTTACGCAACAGCCATTAACACTATGACTGTGGGCGGTTATCCTCGCGATGCCGATCCGGTACCTGTCAGCAGGGGGACCGGCTATCCGATGATCGTTTTCGTTTCGAATGTTGTAGTTAATAACAATTCTGCTGGCGGATGGTATATAACAATAGATTATGTCCCGACTGTTGGTAGTGACGCGTTTGGGGTCTTGTATAATTCATTGAGTACCGGTTATCAGTGGATGTATTTCGAAACGGATATAGAATATGTATCAGGTACGCTTGGTACAGGCCTTACATTGGAGGCTCCGCCCGGTACCGAAATGAGTTGGTGGGTAGCTGCTTATGAACAAAGAATCCGCACGCTTGGCACGGCATCAACCGCTACGGTAAACTATACTTTTAACATCAGAGTGAAAATTTATGATTCATATACAACTTATGTCCTTGCAGGGCTGTTCAGCTGTTATGTGACACTTACGCTCATTTCTCTATAATATAAGAGGCAACTGTGGATACCATATTGAAAAACGCGGCTTTTGTAATAATGATAATACATTCAATTATTAATGCATATACCTTTTCGCCATCAGTCGCAGCGATGTCGCCAGGCGGTTATAATTCAAGCTTTTTATATACCATTGCAAATCCGGAAGAAAGAGCTATACCTGTAGAAATTACGATCCATGAGTTTAAAAAGGATATATACGGTAAAAGCATAACAGGCAATGAAGATTATGAAGACTTTATAGTTTTTCCGGCTCAATTTATTCTTAAGAAAAACGAAATGAAAATGGTTCAGGTAAGATGGATCGGCGATCCGGGAATACAAATCGAGAAAACTTATACTGTCAGATGTAGGGAACTCGAGATACCTCTCGAAAAAAAAGAACCAAACACAATAAAGATATCAGTAAGCGTGAATGTCCTAATCGGCTATGATGCAAGGCTATATGTGACACCCTCAAAGGGAGAACCGGAGATTGTAATTGATTCAATTAAAACTTCAACAGATGAGAACGGAAAAAATGAGATAATCATTACCTGCTTAAACAAAGGGAATGTTCATGGTAAGTTGAGAGGCTATAGTTTTATAATAAGACCCGGCAGCGACAAGAAGCAATTTCCGGAGTTTGAACCAATAATTTTAGATCGCTATGCTGTTCCTGGTATGGCGGAGGCAATTCTCGCGAAAAGTTCAAGAAAGTTTATAATACCGTGGCCGGAGAAATTACCGCAGGGGCAAATAAATATTGAGCTTGTGAAAAATGTTGAAAATGTTAAATATATTAAGTAGAATATCACGCTATCCGGTAATTGCAGTCTTGATTGTGTTGCCCGGACTGCTGTTTTCTCAAAATCATGTTGAGAGGGCAGAAGCGAACGGCACTGATTACGATGCTTTATTTTTAAAAGTCTTCGGATACGAAAAACCGAAACCGACTCAGCTGCTCGTGCCTTTCTATCTCGGAAAAAGAAGCTTTGGCAAAATTGAATTATTCCGCACGGAAAACAACGGCGGCTTTTATATGAGAAAGAAAGATCTGGTAAGCTACATAGGAAGATATGTCGATCTGCAGAAAGTCGAAGATGCATTTAATGAAGTGAACGATTCGGATATAATTCACCTCACGGAGCTTAAAGAAAAAGGTTTTGAAGCGGTATTCGATGAAGATATACTGTATTTCCAGCTTGCGATCCCGCCGGAATTCAGAAAGAGAAACAGCAGTAATTTCGGTTTGAACAGAGTTCCCGAATCAATAAACTATGCCACAAGACCGAATTCTTTCAGTTCGTTTGTCAATATAAGAGCTTCAGAAGAATTTTTCTACAATAATAATTACCCTGTAAATGATTTAAGAAGACCTTTTATATCAAATTTTGACGGGGCAGTTAACTTTAAAAATTTTGTTATTGAAGGCAGTGCCGATTATAATGAAACAACGCAATGGCAGAGAGGCGGTGTAAGAGTAGTATATGACAGACCTGATCAGATGATAAGATATTATGCGGGTGATATAACCTATCCGACTGACGGTTTTCGAACATCTGTACCGATAGGAGGATTCGGTTTTTCAAAGGATTTTAATCTTCAGCCCTATTTTACCATTAAACCGGTTTCAAATACAGAAGTGATGATATTAAGGCGTTCAACAGTTGAAATTTATAATAATAATATCCTTGTAAACAGGTCAGAAGTAGAACCGGGTCCTTTCAATTTCAAACAGGCTTCAATAGGCCGCGGTTTAAGTAATGTTACCGTTAAAATTACCGATGATCTCGGAGAGGAAAATGTTATAGTTCTTGATGATTATTATAACCATCAGCAGTTGGAGACGGGATTGTCGCAGTATTCTTTTAATTTCGGATTTGAAAGCAAAAGAGTCGGGCGGACTTATGAATATAATAAGGAAAAACCGGTATTGTCTTTCTTTTACAGGATCGGATTGAATAAAATGTTAACGGCGAGTTTTAATTCACAGTTAAAAAAAGACCGGTATTTATTCGGTATTGGTAACATTTTCGGCACAAAATTCGGCAGTTTCAATGTTGATTATGCGGTAAATACCGCCGGTTTTTCAAAATTCGATTATGCTGCCGGAACAACTTATTCTTATTTCAACAACGATCATGTAAAAAATCCGTACGGCAGACAATGGTGTGCGTCGTTTGATTATAAAACTGGAAATTTCGGATACTTAAACGACTTACAGTCCGGCAATAATGACGAATTCTTATTTTCAGGATCGGTGGGCCAGAGGGTTGTAGAAAACTTAAGCGCGTCAATTAGCGGTTCTTATAATATAGGTAAAGATTCGTACTTGTACTCACTTGGCACAGGTTATAGATTTTTCAGAGCCTTGAATGTATCTTGCAGGCTGATTTACGACAATCTTTACGGAGATAATGAATGGAAAGGTTATATAGGTTTCTATTATAGTCTCGATCCGAATAATAATTTTAGTACAAGTTACAATACAACCAACCCTGACAGATCAATTAATTGGAGTTACAGGCCGTCGGATTATAATTTCGATAATTCTCTATCTGTCGGAAATTCAGAAGATACACGGATCAGCATATCAGACAGAGTTTCATACAGTGGAAACAGGGGGTCGGTGTCCATAGGGCATGAATACAACGAAAATTACGATAATAATTTTACTCATACAACAAGCATGAATATTAGAACCGGAGTCGCCTTTGTTGACGGAGTGTTCGGATTATCCAGACCTGTAAGTAACAGCTTCGCTATAATCAGACCTGACAGCCTTCTTCGGAAATATACTGCAGGGATCAATAAAACCATGAGCGGATCATTTCAATATCAGTCCGGTATTTTAGGTCCGGCTGTCTTTTCCTCTTTGAGTCCGTATATAGTCAAAGATTTTTATATTCATCTTCCGGATCTCCCTATCGGTTATGTCGTGACGGGAACCGATCAGGTTCTTCTTCCTTCCTATAAGTCCGGTTTTCTTATTGATATCAAGGCGGAAGATTTTGTATTCGTCAAGGGAAGACTGGTTGATGAAAACGGAGAACCCGTCATTAGAAAAGTCATTAAAATTAAATCCTGTGACAATTCGTCAATGGAAACAAAAACCGCTTTCACAAATAACGGAGGTTATTTTTATATAAGCGAGATGAAGAAAGGTAATTATAAATTAAGTTTTGGAGACGATGAATCCATAAACATAAATTTCGTCGTCGCAGATGAAAGCGATAAGATATACTGTAATCTGGGCAATCTTGTAATTAATGATCAGGAACTCGCCCAAAACAAATAAAACCTATCTGACAATATTAATGCAGGACTGAGCCTGTGTTAGAGTTTTACTCATATAATAATCCACCGGCGCATAATCATCTGTCAATACAGGCATGTCTGTTTCGATCTCTTCTTCCCATAAATTCTGTAGATATCCATTTAACTCCGGGTCGGTATCGCTGAAGGTTTGTTTTTCTTTGGATTTCAAGGCTATTAACATTATATTTTGCACTTCATCCACATTATTTGGATATGATACGGGAAATAAATAAACTTGCGGAAAGATACTTTTATATGTTGCATATTCTGCTCTTAAAAATCGGCTGTTTTCACCTTTTATTGAAGATATTGTGTTTAAAATGACTGTCCCGTTTTCGTTCAGTATATCATATTTCTTCTGGATCGCTTCCTTTGTTGTCAGTTGATAAGGCAGAGAATAATGCGAGTCGGTAGTGTCTCCGAATATAATGTCGTATTTTTTCTTCGTTTTGTTCAAATACACCCTGCCGTCTTCATGATAAACAGTCAATCTCGGATTTTCTTTTAAGCGAAAATATTTTTTTGCAAGCTCCGTAACCATCGGGTCAATTTCAACCACATCAATTGTTGCTTCCGGATACTTCTTTAAAAAATCTTTGGGGTACGAATACCCTGCACCTCCGATCATTAAAGCTGTTTTAAAGTCAGGATTGAAATGCTTCGCGAGATGAAAATATTTTGTATATTCATAAACAAAACCGTCTTTGTTTAGAAACATGGCGGAGCTACCTACATTACTTATCGAAAAAATGAGAATAGGCTCTTTTGTTTCCATAACATAGCCGTCGTAAATCCAGATACGGTTATATGCAGTGTCAATATCTAAAAATCCCTTTTTTTCTATCGGATAATTAAATCTGCCGGGGACAATCCAGCTGACAATTATAAAAATAAAAAGCACTGATCTTACTCTAATGAACTTATTTGCACAAAGCGACAAAGAAACTGCGATCAATGTTACCGATAAAATAATTAAAAGCCTGTTTGTGCCGAAGTGCGGGATCAAATAAAATCCCGATAAAAATGTGCCTGCTACACTCCCGATAGTGGAAATCGCATAAAGATTTCCAATAGTTGATCCTGATGTATTTAAGCTGTCCAGTTTAAGTTTTGC
>JAKLPX010000357.1 GCA_022013635.1 Candidatus Delongbacteria bacterium | reverse complement strand
TTTCAAGGCGAATGCTGCTAAGATCAGCGATCAGTATCTTTATAATAATCCTTACAGCCTTGCATCTTTACTCGCAATTGATAAGAATTCAATAGATAACCTTACCAATGGATCAGAGATCTGCTACGATAACAGATCGTATCTCGATTTTTTTGATATGGACAGCTTTCTGCCGGAGAACTGGGTTTATAACGCGCAAAATATTTATAATAATATCAAAACAACAGATGTCTTTTATAATGTTGACAATGAAGAAATGTTAAACAGATTCAGAACATCAACCAAGATCGTTCTTGAAGGACTAATGCAGTCCATGAGCGGTAATCCCCGCGGATATATCGAAAAGCTGTACGAAGCCTTAAAGGTCACACCAGAAAATCAGGAAATATCTTTTCTTATCAAACTTGAAGGGATGAAAGAAGGGGATTAGAGTAAACTCTGATAAAAATTTATACATCAAAAAAATAATTAATATTTTAGTTGCGCATTTCAAATTAAATGCCGTATTATACAGCATGAAGAAATGTACCGTTTTAATATTAAAAAAAAATAGGAAAATAGGTACGCAAACTGTAATTAGCTGTAAGGATCGGTTCGATGGAAAAAGGAATTGTAAAGTGGTTTAACAACACTAAGGGTTTTGGTTTCATATCAAGAGAAGAGGGCGAAGATGTATTTGTACATCACAACGCTATTGAAGGGAATGGCTACAAGTCATTGGATGAAGGCGACAAAGTTCAATTTGAAGTAGAGAAAGGCCCAAAAGGATTACAAGCAACGAAAGTTTCTAAAATATAATTTTTAGAGTTATCGTTTTTTATTTACCCCGGCTTATTTCAGCGGGGTTCTTTTGTTTATTCTCTTTTTCCTTGAACTAAATGCTGAAATCAGAATGAATTTGTAAAAAATTATAACTTGAATATATTAACCGAAAATTATATATTTAGCGGAATCAAACGGGAAGAAGTATGCGGAATCAAACGAAATATTTTATTATAGTCTTAGGCGCATTAGTGCTCTTTAATTGTTCTAAATTCAAAGAAAAATATAAAATTGAAGAGATTGACGGTGTTAAATATTATAAGAACACGGGTGAGGCTGCAGGTAAATACAGGCCTACGGCGAAGTTATTATTTAAAATCAAAGGACCGGAGAATGTTCCCGATTCTATGAAAGGTTTCGGCTATATTTTGGATGTAATAAGCGATTATAACGACAATATTTACATTTTGGACGGTGATCAAGCTACTATAAAAAAATATAATAAATCCGGCGAATTTGAAAGATATTTTCCTGAACAGAGCGGAAACGGAGTTGATCAATTTCAGAGACCGACTCAGTTCGCACTGATGTACGATACGCTTATTGTCTATGACCCGCCGGGAGGTAAATATCTGCAATATTTAACTAGCGGAACTTTTATTCAGTCGCATTATTTAATGTCCGGACTAAAACCGATATTCTTAAACTCAGACGGCAAAACCAATCTGAGCAGTTTCGCGGCTACGATAACGCAAATTGACAGTGTTGATTATGCAGTAAATAAATTATGTGTTTTGAACGACAGATTAAAAATCGAATATGTGGTAAGAGAAATCAGACAGCCGTTCAACAAAGATTCATTTTTCCCTGATATACTAACAAGTTATACTCTAAAGGACGGACTTTTTTACATCGCAGAAAATTTAAGCGATGCGTATAGAATTTATGTAGCTGACAATCGCGGAGCAATGCAGTATATAATAGAAAAAGAATTTACGAAAATACCTTATAACGAATATGAAAGAACTCAGCTGAACGAATTCGTAACTTTATCGGGTTTCCAGCCGTTAGATTCAAATAAAGTATATTATAAGAAAGCTATCAATACGATCGAGATAGATAAAAACAATAAATTATGGACTCAACCTTCTCTTGACAGAACTGAGGTAAATCAGGATTCATTCTACATTGACATTTTTGACAAAGGAATTTTTATTAACAGGACAGTTCTGGATTTTATCAACGGGAATGAAACATATAAACTCAAGGGCAACAGAATTTATGTGATTGCCGAGGACAGAAAGTCCGTCAGAGTTTACGATTATTAAAGCTTATATTTTATCATTCTCAAAAAATCTTTACGCCATTTTTTATCTTCTTCCCCTTCAATACCCTTTGGTTTAAATCCGTCTGTAACGCCCATAATTCCTCTTCCGATTTCGGAAACTGCCACGATGACTTCTACAGGATTAGCAGTCGCGCAGAAGATATTGCATACTTCCGGCACATCCTTTATTCTTCCGAGTACATTGATCGGGAATGCGTTCTTCATTATTATGACAAAGGAATGTCCGCATGAAAGATTCATAGCATTTTCCGAAGCAATTTTCATAAGTTCATCATCATTGCCGTCGTATCTTACCAGACATTTTCCGGATGCCTCACAGAAAGCAACGCCGAATTTAACTCCGGGTACCGCATTGACCATTGCTTCGTAAATATCCTCAATCGTCTTAATAAAGTGGGACTGTCCCAAGATAATATTTGTATCTTCTGGAAAATTTAATTTAACAGATTCAAAATTCATAAATCAGACTCCTTCTATGATTTTACCAATTGGAACTCAATCCCAACACAATATTTTCGGATAATCTGTCAAGCAATTTTACGAATGCTTCATCTCTCGCCGTATCTCCTCCGGAAGCTTCGAAATATTCTGTATTGCTTATTATAAGATTCTTTACGATAAACTCATTATTCTGATTGTCGTAGAAATTGATTTCAACTGAGATTGAAATTGACATCTGATCAATGATTTCGTCTCTGGTTTGAGAGTCTGCTTTTTCCGAATATGACTTTACCGAGCCGTAAATTTTCGAATCCGCATCGGAAGAATTTTCAATTATAAAATAATTATAGTCTTCAATGTAGCTGAGCATTTTCTCATTAATCATTTCCGGTAAGCTCAGATCATATCTGCCGGTATTATCTTCAAACAGCAGTAACTGAGCGTTTTTAATATCCGGCGGAATGCTTTTTCCGGAAAATGAATAAAACCCGCATGACAGCAGCAGCAGGAACAGAATCGAAATGGATAAAAATCTCATGTTTCAATTCCGTATTTTTCAATTTTTCTATAAAGAGTTCTTTCGCTCATATTTAATTCTTCGGCTGCTCTTCTGCGGTTGCCTCTATATTTTTTCAATACCTGACTTATTTCGTCTTTTTCCGTCAATGTCTCGTTTGGTTTTATTTCCTTTGAAGGATCCAAAATTTCTTCAATGTCGTCCTTAAAATAGCTTGGAGAAACTTCTTTAGTGAATGAGTTAAAAATAAATTTTTTTATTAAATTCAAGTCGTTTTTTATTTCGAGCAGAGTTTTAAATATCAATTCGCTGTCTCGTTCAGGCTGATTGTCCCGTATTAGCATCGGTAATAACGAAGACGATGTTTCAGTTTTCAAATATTTTCTTACGATTTCGCCTGTAACCGTTTTTCCCGTTTCCATGACTGTCAGCATATCAATGAAATTTTTTAATTCACGGATGTTTCCTTTCCACTGATGATTAGCGATTTCTGAAAAGGATTCTTTATCAAAAATCAATTGTGTTCTTTTATATTTTTCAGCCGAATCCTTAGCAAATTTCAACACAAACAGAGGGATGTCCGCCAGTCTTTCTCTCAAAGAAGGGAGCTGAAGAGATACAGCCTTCAGTCTGAAATAAAGATCCTCTCTAAAAAGACCTTTTTCAACCATTTTCAGAAGATTTTTATTCGTTGCGGCTACGATACGAACATCAACTGTAATATTTTGTGAGCCTCCGACTTTCATAAATGTGCCGTTCTCCAGCACTCTGAGAAGTTTAACCTGACTTGACAGAGGTAATTCTCCTATTTCGTCCAAAAATATAGTTCCCTTATCGGCTACTTCAAAATAACCTTTAGATTTTTCCGAAGCGCTTGTGTAAGAGCCTTTCTCATGTCCGAAAAGTTCGTTTTCAATCAATCCCTCCGGAATGGCTCCGCAATTTATCGGTATGAATTTATGATTTTTTCTATCGCTTAAATTATGGATTAATTGTGCGATAATTTCCTTGCCTGTTCCGCTTTCCCCGGATATCAAAACGGATAATCCTGTGGGAGCGATAGTTTTTATTATTGTTATTGCTTCGGATATTTTTTCTGAATAACCGATTATATCGTATTCTTTGTAATTTGGTCCGAAATTCATGTTCAACTGCTTTAACGACATAATTTTTCCGTATCGCTTTCATTTAATTTTATTTCAATTGGGCAATATAATAAATTTCGGCAATTTCTTCAAGTGTCCATACCGAAATTATCTGTTGATTTTCAATTTATCTATGTAAAGAAGGGTTCCTGATGTAATTAAAATCGGCCAAATCAG
>JAKLPX010000356.1 GCA_022013635.1 Candidatus Delongbacteria bacterium | reverse complement strand
CCTCCGTATTTTTGCTCCATCATAATCAGATGAATAAAAACAACGGATGTAACGGCTATACCGCGCAATGCCTGAATGTTCTGAATTCTTTTCAAATGAAGCCCTTATAAAAATTCAAGTTTATTCTTCATTGGTTTTGAGTGGTATTGTATTGGTTGTTTTATTGTCGAAAATTTCAGTATAATGAGTAAATCCCTGATCAAGCAGTTTTTTCAGCTGCTTCCCGAACTTCTTTTCTTTTTTCACAACCGAAACAATATATTTATTCGATAATCGCTGCATTTCGGCTTCTGCATATACTCTTTTCACATCATCCTTCTCGGGATCGAACATTATCGCCAGTTTTTCCTTTTTGACCTTTTCCTGTCCTTGTTCGAGCATTATGTCAACGATCCTTTCGAAACCGATAGAAATTCCGCAGGCGGGGACATCCTGACCTATGCGCTTCCCGATCATTTTATCGTATCTACCACCACCACCGACCGAACCGTCGTAACCATCGCATTTAATCTCATAGATCATGCCTGTATAATAGCCCATTCCGCGGACCAGTGTCGGATCAAATTCGATCTTGAATTGACCATTTGACGACAAGGTTACAGCTTCAATTACTTTTATTAGTTCATCTGAAAGAAAACTATCGGCAATTTCATCACCTTTATTAAAAATTTTTAATTCAGCTAACATAGCATTTATAGCCTCTGGTGGAAAAGATTTCGATTCAAGCTCTTTTTGTATTCCGTTAACTCCGATCTTATCAAGTTTATCCAGGGCAATGAATACGCTGTCGTGGTCTTTCTCTTCAAAACCCCATTTATCTGCCAAATCGTGAAGCACTTTTCTGTCATTAATTTTAATCGTAAAATCTTTAAATCCAATGTTTAATAATGCTTGAGAAGAGGCTAACAACAGATCTATCTCCGCGATAATATCTTTCTCGCCGATAATATCAATATCGCATTGCATGAACTGTCTGTAGCGCCCTTTCTGTGGTCTTTCCGCTCTCCATACATAGTCTGCCTGAATAACTTTGAACGGTAGCGGGATATTCCCCTGATTGTTCGCGTAAATTCTTGATAATGATACAGTCAGATCAAACTTCAGCCCTGAGTCAACTAGATCATTCTCTTCCTTTGCTCCGGCAAGATCAAGCTTCTCGCCTCTTTTTAGAATCTTAAAGATGAGTTTTTCATTCTCACCACCGTCTCCGCCTGAAAGAAGTTCGAGATGTTCTAAGGCCGGAGTTTCTATCTTTCTGTACCCGAAAGTCGTATAAGTATCAATAATAGTTCGTTTGACTTTTTCTCGTAATTCAGCTTCGTCAGGGAGAAAATCCTTCATGCCTCTGACCGGATTGGTATTAACTTTCATAAAACACTCAATTTTAATTTATATATCAGTGTGTAAATATAACTTCATAAGTCGGACTTTGAAACAGTTTTATTTTCAAATTTTTAATTTACTTTATGTCAAATAACTTTATCAGAATGCGGACAAATTAAATAATTTATTTTCTGTTGACTTCACACTTTTTAATCTCTACATTGAAAATAAGTGAAATCAGGAATGAGAGAAAAAGTAAAAAATTTAAAAAAAAGGAGAATTGAAATGAAAAATATAATAATATTGGCAATATTTGGAATTTTCAGCTTACTCGTGAGCCAAGTAGAATTCGTAGATATTGACGCTGGATTGCAAGGTGTAGAACACAGTTCCGTAGAATGGGGTGATTATGATAATGATGGTGATTTGGATATCTTACTTACCGGTGCGGAATATCGTGGTGATTTTGAAACTTTTTCAAGAATTTACAATAACGATAACGGTTCTTTCACAGACATCGAAGCCGGATTCCATGATTCTAAAGGTGGTGCTGTAGCATGGGGTGATTACGACAATGATGAAGATAAATAAAAGACTACTTTTAGTGCTAATTATAACCGCATTCCAAATGCTGTTTCCAACAACGATCACTTATGTAACCGTTGAAGGTACCGGAAGTCAAGACGGAACATCTTGGGATAATGCTATGCCGGGTGATTCATTACAAACCGCAATAATTCATACATATGGTTTTAATAAAGAAGTATGGGTTGCAAAGGGAGTATATAAGCCGAATTCATGGCCTAATAATGATGGTGAAAATACTGAAAGAGACAAGCATTTTGTAATATATTATGGCGTTTACGGTGGATTTAACGGAACGGAAACAGATATATCTCAGCGAGATATTAAAAAGAATGAAACTATTTTGTCGGGTGATATAGGAGTCGAAGGTGATAATTCTGATAATTGCTACAATGTTATAAAGGTATCTAATTTTATTTTTCTTCCAGAATATAACCATATAATAGACGGATTCACAATAACAGGCGGTAATTCAAATAGTGACTGGGGTTATGGTGCAGGTATGCTATACACTAGTTCAGCACCTACAATAAGAAATTGTACATTCAGAAACAATCACTCAATAAGCGGAGGCGGGGCTGTAGCCAATATGTTTAATTACGACACCTCTATAATAATTGAAAACTGCCTGTTTTATGATAATTCTTCAAGTTATGGTGGTGCAATATACAATGTTGGACAATCTATTGTTATTACGAATTGTACAATTGTTAATAATACTGCTATTGAAGGAGGTGGAATTTATT
>JAKLPX010000355.1 GCA_022013635.1 Candidatus Delongbacteria bacterium | reverse complement strand
CCGAAATTTTTAAAATAATCAAATCCGTATCCTACATCTAAACCCATCATACCCAGCATAGGCACATTAATCCTTATTCCTACTCCAGCACCCTTTTGAAGTTCGAACAAGTTCACTTCTGTATAATCTCTCCATAAATTTCCGGCGTCAAAATAAGCAAGAGAATAAATAAGCATCGGCGACTCAATTAATTTCAGTCTTAATTCAAACGAAGTTTTGAATAAATTTCTGCCTCCGACAAAATATCCGTTTTCATAGGGTCCCACTGAATTTTCATCATAACCTCTTAAAGGTTCTCCGCCTGATAAACCGCCTCCGCCGAGAAAAAAGTACTCCCTTGAGCTTATATATGAAGATTCTCTTAATTTGTCCATTACGCCGGCTACGAATTGCGAATAAAATACAAGCCTGTTTTCAATTAAAGGCTGGTACCATCT
Organism: Candidatus Delongbacteria bacterium; assembly: GCA_022013635.1. GTDB lineage: Bacteria > UBA4055 > UBA4055 > UBA4055 > UBA4055 > JAKLPX01. Next base: position 8,407 of record JAKLPX010000355.1, on the reverse strand, counting down.
CATGTCTAATTTATGTTTATGAAACTCTTCGTCACCTCCAAAAATACCTCCGGCAAGTTTTGTCATCAGAGTCAAAGTAGCGCCTTTTGTCGGGAAATCTGACCTGTCCCTGCTGTCCCTGATCAGATATTCGGCAATTGATGATGAAATAATAGTTTTACCGTCATAAAGTTCATATTGCTCCGGAGCATTATCGCTTATATTCGTGTATTTTATCCTGTCAATTGAATAATACCAGAGGCCTCTTAACCAGTTATCACTCCACGCAAATCTTCTTCCTAATTTTAAAATTCCGCTTATAATCTGCGTATCGGAGTACGAATCATCTCTTTTTTGATAGTTTCCGCTGAGTCCGACAAGGGTGGGAGTGTCGTTAAGCCAAGGTTCTTCAACACTTAGAGAGTATTTATAATAATTTTTACCGAATTCGATATTCGTAGATAATTGCTGACCGTCTCCCTGCGTAAAAGGATGTTCGAAGGAAAAATTATTGAATACAAGTCCTACAGAACCTATAAACCCGTCGGCTTCTGAATAAGCGATTGATGTCTGGGCCTGTTCGGTTGGTTTTTCCTTAATTGAAAACACAAGATCAACTTCTTTTTCGTTTACCGGCTTCATATCAGGCATAACGCTTTCAAAATAATTTAAAATCATCGCGTTTCTCTGGCTTCTGAGAATTTTGGTTTTATTAAAAATGTCACCGGGATATATATCCATTTCCCTTCTTAAGACTTTTTCGTTCGTTCTTGTATTTCCTGTAAAATCAATTTTTCTGATTCTTGATCTGGTACCTTCCGAAATTTTAAAAACATAAGAAACGGTATCTTTTCCGACGGTTTGTTCTTCCGGAACAATATTTGCCCTCAAATATCCTTTGTCCATATACAAAGTGGATAAATTGTTATAAATAGACATTTCTAATTTTTCTTTGCTGAAATCATCGCCCTTTTCATATTCCAAAGCCTTTGAAAGATCTTCATCGGAAAATAATATATTTCCGGCGAATTCAGATTCTCCGAAATAGTATTTCATTCCTTCGGAAACAGTAATGTCAATAAATATTTTCTCGCTTTTAATATCGTAATAAACCGAGTCGTTTACGACATGAAAATCTTTATAGCCTTTATTCTGTGCATATTGAATCATTTTCTGAAGGTCATTCTCAAATTTTTCTCTGTCATATTCTCCGTCTCTCCACCATCTGTCTTCATGCGTGTCTTCAAATTGATCAAGCAAATCTCCCTTTTTATAAAAACTATTACCGAAAAATTTGATTTCTTCTATAAAAATTTCTTTTCCTTCTTTTATTTTGATATGTACATCAACTTCTTTTTCATTGATATGCATTGTCTGAAAATCAACCTCGGCTAAAAGATAATTTTTAGAACGGTAAAAATCCTTTATTGCCGCCTGAACATCCGTCAAATTTTTATTTTTTAATATTTGACCTTTTCTCAATTTGATCAGAGCCTCTATATCGTCTTTTCCGTACTCGTCATAACCCGTTACTTTTACATTGTTCAATCTCGGATAGTCTTCAAGGATGACCTTTAGGAATATCTTATTCCCCTCAGTCTGATTTCCTTCGATAATAACATCGGAAAACAAATTCAATTTCCATAGTTTTTTTATGGCGTTCTGAATATCTTCTCCGAAAATTATTTTTCCTTTTGATAATCCTGACGATAATTTTACTACATCGGGAGAAACTACGGTTCCTTCGACAGAGACTTCCATTATTTCAAAAGAACCGCTTGCATTTTGAGCATTAATACTTCCGAATATTAAAAAAATCACTATTAAAATTAATATTCTCAACCTGAATTTTAATCGCATATATTTCAAAACCTATTTCCCTCTTTCATTATTAATTTAGATGCGGAATTTAACTTCTGAATAGACAAATGTCAAGCCCGTTCTTATACGAATAAAGATTTAACATTGTTCATTTAGGTTATTGATATATCAGATTTTTATTCTTAAATTGTTTCGTCTTAAAATTCCGGATAATTAATTATGAAGAATATATTTGAACTTAAATCGCCTTTTAAACCGCAGGGTGATCAACCCGAAGCAATTAAACAAATTACGGATAATTTTATTGCCGGAATTCAATGTCAGACGCTTCTGGGTGTTACCGGAAGCGGAAAAACTTTTACAATGGCAAATGTAATTCGAAATTTAAATAAGCCTACGCTAATTATGTCTCATAATAAGACATTAGCAGCCCAACTTTTCGGCGAATTAAAAGCCTTTTTTCCAAAAAATGCCGTTGAATATTTTATCAGTTACTACGATTATTATCAGCCCGAAGCCTATCTGCCTTCAAGGGACCTGTATATTGAAAAAACCACTGCAACCAACGAAGAAATTGAAAAACTTAGATTGAAGGCAACATCCTCATTAATATCAAGAAATGATGTGATTATTATTGCATCCGTAAGCTGTATTTACGGACTTGGTTCGCCAGATGACTACAAAGAATTGTCTATTCTTGTTAAAGTCGGTGATTTAATAGACAGAAGCAAATTGTTTAATTCATTGATTGAAATGCAATATGTAAGAAATAACTATGAGCTTTCTCATGGAAATTTCAGGATTAAAGGAGATATCATAGATATTCATCCTGCTTACGATGATACAGGGATCAGGATGCATACTTTCGGAGACGAAGTTGAAAAAATTGAAATAATCAATCATGTTTCAGGAAATGTCATTGACAGTTTAGACAAAATAAATATCTATCCCGCCAAACATTTCGTAGTTACTCAGCCCAAACTTCAGAAAGCTGTTTCTTACATTGAAGGAGAAATGAAAGAAAGAGTTAAATATTTTCAAGATAATAATATGCTTGTTGAGGCTCAGAGGATTGAAAACCGCACAAAAATGGACATTGAATTTATAAGGGAAATGGGCTTTTGCCCCGGAATCGAGAACTATTCTAGACATATATCCGGAAGACAACCCGGTCAAAGACCTTACTGTCTTATCGATTTTTTCCCCGACGATTTTCTATTGATAATAGACGAATCTCATGCTTCCATACCGCAAATAAAGGGAATGTATAACGGTGATAGAAGCAGAAAAACTACTTTGGTTGACTACGGGTTCAGACTGCCGTCGGCATTAGATAACCGTCCTTTGAAATTTGATGAATTTGAGCAAGTCACAAGCAGAACCCTATATGTTTCGGCGACACCGTCTGAATATGAACTCAACAAATCAGACGGAATAATAATTGAGCAGGTCGTCAGACCGACTGGTATTCTGGATCCGGAAATTATTATTAAACCTTCGACAGGTCAGGTTGATGACCTTATTGAAGAAATAAAAATTACCATTGAAAGAAAAGAAAAAGTTTTAGTTACAACTCTTACAAAAAGGATGAGCGAAGATTTGACTAAATTTTTAAAAGAAAACGGCATAAAGGCGGAATATCTTCACAGCGAAATCCTATCATTAGAAAGAGTCAAACTTATTCGGGAATTAAGACTGGGGAAATTTGATGTGCTTGTCGGGATAAATCTTTTACCGAAGGACTTGATCTGCCTGAAGTTTCATTAATAGGAATTCTTGACGCGGACAGAGAGGGTTTTTTAAGAGATAAAAGATCATTGCTTCAAACATCGGGAAGAGCAGCTAGAAATGTTAACGGAAGAGTTATTTTCTATGCCGATAAAATGACAGACTCAATGAGAAATTGTATTGATGAAGTTAAAAGAAGAAGAATTAAACAGACTGAGTTCAATAAATTGAACGGCATTATCCCTAAGACTGTTTATAAATCTGCGGAACAAATAATGTATCAGACTAATATTAAAGATGAGAATCTTTCAAAAGTTTCGGATAAGAAAAAATATTACGCAAAAGACGAAACTGCGCTCAGAAACGAGATCATTGAACTCGAGTCGCTAATGGAAGAATCGGCTGAAAAACTTGAATTTGAGAAAGCAGCCGGGTACCGCGACAGAATAATCATACTTGAAAAAATGGTCGGGAAATAAGCGTTAAAACTTAAATTCCTTAAACTCCTCTTCCATCCCCAAGGGAAATGATTCTATCACTTTGTATTCCGGACCTTCTGCTTTTAAAATGCTTTCAAAAAGTATAATTTCCTTTACAGGAATAACCTGAAAATAAACATCCTGATTGACACTGACCAACTTCATCAGCTCTTTTGCCGATCCTGCTTCTTTAAATCTGCCGGCTGTCAAATGAGGCGCGAATCTTCTGTAATCTATTTCAAAACCCAAATCGCTTAATGAATTTTCGATCTCATTTTTTAATTTCTCAAATTCCGTATAATTTCTCAAACCGAACCATATAACTTTGGGATGATAAAAGTCTTTAAAAATACCGATACCTTTCAAAAGAGCCTCAAATTCTTTAAACCGTTTTGAAACAATACTCAGTCTGGTAGATACAGATTGGATTTTTTCAGTACTAACATCGCCCAAAAACTTAAGAGTAACATGAATATTGTTTAATTCGACCCACTTTACTTTCGCTTCTCCTAAAATTTCGGGAATCGAATGATAAAATTTCGCCGTTTTCTCCGTAAATCCAACCTTTACACCTATAAATAACCTTTTTTTTTCTGACATTTTCTTGCTGTTTATCCCATTACTTTAAAACCAATGTCTATTTTAAGCATAAGTCTTTCAATAATCAAGCAATAAATTTTTTGATTGATTTTTAATTTTCTTTGTTTTAACTTAGCAGCAGAAAAAAAGCAGGTAATATACTTGGTCAAAAAAATCAGAAAATTAGCATTAAAAAAATATCTTGAAACAATATATTACTCTATTAAAAATATTAGAGATGAAAAATATCCGTTTTACGCATCGCTAAAAGTTACATCCAAGTGCCATTTCGCTTGTAAATTCTGTGATATGAAATATTTTCAGACACCGGACTTATCAAATGAGGATATGAAAAAGATCATAAGGAATCTGGGAAGGTCATCACTGTTCCTTCTATCACTGGAAGGAGGTGAGCCGCTTCTGAGAAATGACATTGAAGAGATACTCTCAGAAGCTCATAAACAGCCTTTCTACCTTCTTTTTACAACAAGTCAGAAAAATTTGCTTGATTACCCATGGGATAAATATCAAAAATATATTGATTTTCTTCATATTTCGATTGACGAAGGACATGACAATCTTCATCTGTTCGACAGCTTAAAAAATATAAATAGATTTAATATGGTAGTGTGTGTTCAAACGGTTGTCGCTAAAGAAGATCAGGATAAAATTGAAGATAAAGTTTCGAAATGTTATTATTCGGGAAGTAAAATTCTTTTGATGCCTGCCGTTCATCTGGATAAAACCGAAGATCATTTTCCTGATTTTGACAGAATGGAAAAACAAATTAAAATACTGAAAAAAAATTATCCCGAAACAATAATCACACCGAATTCATATTTCTCGGCAGTCAAAAAGAAAACCGGCAGTTGCAGTCCGAGTTCTATAATCATTGATGCTGACGGAGCATTGTTTTATCCATGTAGAACACTCAAAGAGAAACCCGTTAAACTTCAGGAAACCGATTTGATGAAATTTATTGAGACTGGTGAAGCTGCTGAATTCCGTAAAAAAATGAGCATTTGTACAAGACAATGCGGATGGTACCAATATTTCGCGACTTCAAGATTTAGCGGAATTCACGATTTTTTTGACGCAACCGGACCTTATTTAAGAGAATTTTTTCTCGGAAAGAAATTTGAAGATTAAATTTTAACATTTCATCCGTTATAATGATTAGTTTTGTCTTTTTTTAAATAAATTCTTTAAAAAAACAGCCTTGCAAAATTGAATATATTGAACTATATTCTATCGTTTATTTTGGAATTAGGAATAAATTTGATTGAAATATAACTAAACAGAGGTATTAAATGTCAAACCAGGAAGTCACAACGATTATCGCAACCGATTGCGGCTCGACTACTACAAAAGCCATTCTAATCGAAAAAATCGGAAACGAATATCGTCAGCTGGTAAGAGGTGAGGCTCCGACTACGGTTGAAGCACCGTTTGAAGATGTTACGAAAGGCGTTCTGAATTCTATAATGGAATTAGAAGAATTGGCAACCGAATTCTATAAAACGGATGCCGCAAAAAATTCCAAATATTATAACAAACCAAGGACATTTGTCAGGGACGAACAAATTCTTAGAAAAGATAAAAACGATACCGGAGAAGGTTGCGATATTTATATTTCAACTTCATCGGCCGGCGGCGGACTTCAGATGATGGTTTTCGGCGTCGTTAAGGGCATGACTGCCGAATCAGCGCAAAGAGCTGCTTTGGGTGCAGGAGCTATCGTTATGGATGTTCTGGCAATAAATGACGGAAGACTTCCGCATGAAAAAATTGAAAGAATCAGAGCATTGAGACCGGATATGATTCTGATCGCGGGAGAAACTGATCAAGCAAAACCTAAACTAGTTATCGGAATGGCAGAACTGGTTAAGTCTGCAAGACCGACCGCAAGACTTGGAATAGGATATGCTCTTCCTGTCATTTACGCTGGAAACCAAAGGGCGAATGACGATATTAAAACAATTTTGGAGAATGATACTGCATTAAGCCTTGTTCCAAATTTAAGACCGACTCTTGAAAGAGAAAATTTAAGACCTGCTTCAGATAAAATTCACGACCTTTTTATGGAGCATGTTATGCAGCAGGCACCCGGATATAATAAACTTATGGCTTGGACGGACGCGCCTATTATGCCTACACCGGGAGCTGTTGGACTGATCATAAATAAGATAGGTATATTACTTAATAAGAATGTCGTTGGTGTTGATATCGGCGGAGCTACGACGGATGTGTTCTCAACATTTAAACTTGAAGATAGAGACGGTAATTTCCATCCGAAATTCAATCGCACAGTATCTGCTAACTTAGGTATGTCTTATTCGGTATCCAATGTGCTTTTGGAAGCTGGATTAGACAATATTATGAGATGGGTACCGTTTGAAATGAATGAGCAGGAATTAAGAAACAGGATCGGAAATAAAATGATCCGGCCTACTACTATACCTCAGTCGAAAGAAGATCTTGATATTGAGCAAGCAATTGCGAGAGAGGCTCTAAGATTATCATTTATTCAGCACAGAGCATTTGCCGTTGGTTTAAAAGGAATTCAGCAGGAAAAAGGTATTTCCGAGGCTTTTGATGCGGACACATCTAACGATTCAATCGTAAACATGATGAAACTGAATCTTCTTGTAGGATCGGGAGGTGTTTTGTCGCACGCTCCGTTAAGAAGCCAATCCGCTCATATGCTTGTTGACTCCTTTTTGCCGGAAGGCATAACTGAGCTTGCAGTTGATTCAATATTTATGATGCCTCAGTTGGGAGTTTTGACAGAAGTAAAAGCACCAGGATGTGACAAGGCTGCAATGGAAGTTTTTGATAAGGATTGTCTGATTCATCTTGCAATAAGCATCTGCCCTGTCGGTCATGTAAAAGAAGGTAAAAATGTAGTTAAAATTAAAGCTGAACTTCCGGACGGAACCAAACTTGAACAATGGATTACTGCAAATCAGCTGTTAAGATATGACTTACCTCATGACACCGAAGTAGAATTTGAAATTGAACCTGCAAGCGGATTTGATGTCGGAGAAGGAAAGGGCAAGAAAATCGTAAGAAAATTACGAGGTGGGGTTGTTGGATTGATTATTGATACAAGAGGAAGGCCATTCCAAATAACCAAAGATTTGAAAAATAGAGTAGAAATGCTTCATAAATGGGATATTTCAAAAAATTATAAACCGAAATCCCATAAAGACGGCGTTTAAAAATAAATTAAGATTTGATATAGGAGATTAGATATGGCTCACGCATATACACCGGGTTTAAAAGTAGCTGCAAAAACCATTATAGAAAAAATCAGAAAACTTCCTCTGCTCGGTCAAGTTCTTGTTAAGAAAGGCGATAAAATTCCATCCCAGACTATTGTCGCAAAAACTGACCTGCCGGGCAAAGTCTATCCTATCAATGTAGCAGGACAATTGGGATTGAGCAAAGCAGAAGAACTGATTGAATGTATGCTTTTAAATGAAGGCGATAAAGTCAAAAAAGACGAAGTGATAGCTCAAAGCAAAGGATTCTTCGGTTTTTTTAAGAGTGATTATAAAGCTCCAATTGACGGAACAATCACGCAGATTTCACATATAACCGGGCAGGTAATTTTCAACGCTCCTGCTATACCTGTAGAAATTGATGCTTATGTTGATGGACTTGTCGAGGAGGAAATCCCTCAAGAGGGCGTTATAATGCAGACGGAAGGCGTTCATATCCAGGGCATTATCGGTTTGGGCGGCGAATCGTACGGAGAAATAATGATGGTAGCAGGTTCTCCAGATATAATCGTTGATATAAATATGATAAATGAAAAT
>JAKLPX010000354.1 GCA_022013635.1 Candidatus Delongbacteria bacterium | reverse complement strand
GATAAATTCTGCTGTTTTTTGAGCATTAAACTTAATCATTTCAATGGCAGTTGTCTCTATCAGCTCAATAAATTCCGAAATTTTATTGTTTGATTTTGAATCCGAATGAAATATATCCGAGGATTTTAATACCTGAAAATACGACAATCCCGTTTGAATTGCCTTAGATTTAATTTTTTCCAGGGTTTTCTTGTCGATTCCTCTGGGCGGAAAATTTAATATTCTTTCAAACGAAACATTGTCATCGGAATTTATCAACAGCCTTAAGTAAGCCGTGATATCCTTTATTTCTTTTCTTTCATAAAATTTCAATCCCCCGAAAATAGAGTAGGGGAGACCCTTCTTTCTTAAATTTTCTTCGATAATTCTGCTTTGAGAGTTTGTTCTGTAAAGTACACAGATTTCATTTAATTCGGATCCTTCGTTAACCGTGTTCACAATTTCGTCAATCACGATATTTCCCTCTTTGATATCGGATAAGCATGAAATCAGCTTTATTTTTTCTCCCGAATCAGATTCGGTAAATAAATTTTTTCCAAGTCTCTGGATATTCTTTGAAATTATCGAATTGGCAGTTTTGAGAATGTTTGCGGAGCTCCTGTAGTTTTGCTCTAATTGAATCATGGCGCAATTCTTATGTCTGTCCTTAAAAGTCAAAATATTATTTATATCCGCTCCACGCCAGCTGTAAATTGACTGATCTTCGTCTCCGACTACGCAGACATTTTTATATATTTTTGAAAGGAGTGTGACAAATTCGTCCTGAACAAAATTTGTATCCTGATATTCGTCAACGCAGATATATTTAATCCTGTTCTGATATTCAAACAACACATCTTCGTTCTTTTGGAACAGTTTTACGGTCATACAGATCAAATCATCAAAATCAAAAGCGTTGCATTTTTCAAGCTCTCTCTGATAATCGCTGTAAATATCTTTTATCTTATCGTAAAAATATTCGTCAGTGTCAGAATTGTAATTTTCCGGATAAATCAATTTGTTTTTCAGGATTGATATCAGAGTCGAAATTTTCTTGTGGGGGAAAGACGAATTGTTGAAATTATTCTTCTTGATCATTCCTTTCACAACTTTTTCTTTGTCTTCGGTATCATAGATGACGAAATTGGAATTATAACCCAATCTGTCTGCGTACTTTCTTAAAATTCTGGCACTTATGGAATGAAATGTCCCTGCAAAAACCGCTTTACCTATTTCTCCCACTCTGTAAACAATTCTTTCTTTAAGTTCCTTAGCGGCTTTATTGGTGAAAGTTACAGCCATAATTTCTGAAGGAAATGCTCTTTTCGATAAAATTATATTTGCTATTCTTTCAATAAGAGTTCTGGTTTTTCCGCTGCCGGCTCCGGCTATTATCAATAAAGGTCCTTCAATTGTAACTACAGCCGATTGTTGCTTTGAATTCAGTTCGTTTTTCATTTATAGTTTTTCTATTTGCGCTTCTACTTTAATTTCCCACCACATTCCGTTTTTCAGCACTTCGGAATAGTCATTAATAATTTTAAAACTCACTATTTTGCCGGCATACGATAACTCGGGTTTGCCGCTGTTGTTAACTGTATTAAATCCGAATTGTCTTAGAGCGTCGTTTTTTGCGTCTTCCACGGCTCTTTCTTTTGTTTCACCGTAACCGCTGGCAACGACGGTAAAATATTTTACAACTTGAGAATCATCATTCAAACGGTTATCGTTCTTCTCTTTTTTTACGCAATTTGTAGTTATGATCAAAAATGATATTAAAATAGCCATTAATACCTTCTTCATAATTGTTCCTCACTTTCTATATTTTACGCTTTTTCGTAGTTTATCAAGTTTAGCTTTATCTTCGAGATGACCCTCAAGATTAGTGTTGAAATAATGATTTCCGTCGCCTTTTGCCACCATATATGTATATGGCTCGCCGGATGGCTCCAAGGCGGCTTTGATTGCTCTTAAAGAAGGATTATTAATCGGTCCGGGCGGTAAACCATTGTAAATATATGTGTTATAAGGGTTGTCTATAGCTAAATCTTTATTCAAAAGCCTCTTTGGTTTATCAAAAAGATATTGAATCGTCGGATCTGCCTGAAGGAGCATACCTTTTTTTAGTCTGTTATTGTAAACGGCGCTTATGAATTCCATCTCGTCATAATTCATCACTTCACCCTGAATGATCGAAGCCAAAGTCAGTACTTGATGCTCACTGAAACCAGAGCTGTCAATTTTTGATCTTATCACGCTCAATTTCATACGGTTCATTTGAAACATTTTATCAATAATTTGATCAATTTTTTCGTCTTCGTTAAAATTATATGTTTCAGGATACAAGTAACCTTCCAATGATTGCGCAGGCAAATTATATTTCTCCAAAATTTCAGTATCGCGGGTTCTTTCTACGAATGATATCGAATCAATATTCAAATTCGTTTTCAAAATCTTTGCGATGTCAATAGTTTTCGAACCTTCGGGAATAGTTACATTTGTTGTCAAAGAGCCGTTCGTCGTTAAAAAATTTATAAAATCCCTTAATCTGACATTATCAGACGGATAAAACACAAATCTTCCATACCTTATTTTGGAGTCTTTTCCGAACCATTTTGCCGTAAGCTTTAATTCGAATTCGGTAATGTCAAAACCATTTCTTTGCAATATACATGATATTTCTTCCAAAGAAGAACTTTTCGGTATTTCAAAATAAACGCTGTCCGTGCCGGAGTAAACAATTTTTTCAAAAATTCTAATTTTGGTCCAAACAGGCAGAATAATTAAAACAGAAAGCGTTATAAACAGTGTGATAAGTAAAAACCGTTTGTGTTTCGTCAATTTATCTTTCCATATCCGAAATTATTTTTTCTATTTCATCGTTTCGCTTCAATTTTTTTGCAAAGATTTTGATCAGCTCGTAATTTTCAAACTGAGCTTTTCCGTCGGAATTTATTCCGTAAACAACCTTTCCGATTTTCTCCCCGTCCTTACCGTTTTGGACAAAGATTTTATTTTCCACTTTCCGCGCGTATTTGAATTCCTGTCCGTTATTTCCGCCGATTACAAGATCGTAATCGTCAACGAAATCCAACAGTTTTACGATTCCTTCTTCGTCAAGGTGAGCTAAAATAACGACAATGTTCGCTTTTGTTTTTAAATCGGCAAGTGTGTTTTTAAGATTATCGAAAGCTTTATCAACGATAATATCGCTTTCGCTGATGATATCGGTTCTCATCAGGTATCTGAAATTGGTGTTGAAATTCACGGCTGTAACTCCAATCTTTATACCGTTTTTAGTTTCGATTATTTTATATTTTTCAATCTTAATATCTTTGTCGCTGAATTCTAAATTTGAAGATATAACAGGTAATTTACTGCTCAGATTGTTTTTAAAGAAACTGATTCCATTGATTAACTCCTGATCGCCGACGGCAACTGCATCGTAACCGAGATATTGATAAACCCCTGCGACTATTTCGTCGTCGCTAAGCGAAGATTTTATATTCAAAATATCTCCCGTATCGAAAAAGACAGTATTTTCGTCAAAAGTTTTCAAACTGTCGAAACATGTTTTTCTTTCGGCAAGACCGCCGAGTCTTTCGATCGGTCAGCCGCAGTCTCTGTAATAACCGTTGTTGCTTCCGCTGAAAATAATTGTTGCTGTTTTTGCCGAAATCAGCAGGTTAAACATCATTAAAAAGACGATGATAAACTTATTCATTTGAAGCACTCCTTAAATATAGTGTTGTTAGATCCCATATCTTCCAAATATATTAAATATATTCAGCGCTGTCAATGCAAGAACTAAAAATAATAACCAAAATATCTTTAATATTTACTTGAAAATGAACCGATACTTAATTAGCTTTCAGTTGGTTTCAGCAATTTATTAATTCTCTTGATTAAAATAAATAAATTGCTCATATTTACGCGATATGTAACAGAAGAAAATAAACGGGGAAAAATATGTTTGAAAATTTATCAAGATTATTGGAAAATAAGATGAAATTTACTTTTAAACTGCCTGTACCTGCTATAGGATGCGGTGTGTTGGGATTATCATTTGCCAAAATGAATATTCACATGGGTAAATATGCTTCGCAGCTATTAAAAAGCTTGGAATACAGAGGATATGATTCAACCGGAGCCGCAATTCAGGACGACAAAGGGAATATTACCTTAAAAAAAGATGTTGGAGCTCCGTCCGACTTGGTTAAAACACTGGGTATAAACGGAATGAAGGGTAAATTATTTTGCGGACAAGTAAGATGGGCTACATTCGGAGCCGTAACAAAAATCAATGCTCAACCGCATGAAGTCAAGTGTAAGAAACACATTTATGGCGCCCATAACGGAAATATTACAAATACAAATTCGTTGAAAGAATTTTTATTGAATCAAGGGCATATAGTCGTAAGCGATAACGACGGAGAAATGCTCGTGCATACTGTTGAACACTATTTTGATATGTATTTGGAAAGATACAACGATGAAGAGCAAAGGAATAAAGAGATCAGAAGAGACTGCATGAAAAAGGCAATTCTCAGCTCATCCGAAAAAATCGTCGGTTCTTATGCGGCAGTAATCGTTGATCCGGTTACCGAAATTTCTTATGCAATAAAAGCCGGAAGCAGTTTATATGCAGGAAAAGGCGCAATAGACGATAATAATTTCATTTTATTGTCTTCCGACCTGACAGCTATTTTGAAATTCACGAAGAATATTATAGATTTGAAAGAAGGTACATTTATTGAATACACAAGCGATGAATATCAGGTTTACAGTTTTAAAGATTTAAAATGGAAATTTAAGGACGGCACAGTAAAAAAGATCAACAAAGGGGAAAAAATACCCGTTTCTGTCACAAGAAGTAAATTAAGAGCGGAAGACACAGAATTGGTACCTCCGTTTAAATTTTTTATGCATCAGGAAATTTTCAATCAGGTAGAAAGTTCTAGAAAATTAATAGCTTTTTTTAATAAAGGAAGTGAAAGTACCAGTCAGATAAAGAACACTCTCGAAAAATTAAAATTTACCGATTTTGTAACCGGAACTTCAAAAAATATTTACAGAGAAGAGACTTTAAGCCGGCAAAAAGAATTGTTCGAACAATTCAAGTCCTCAAAGGAATTCAAGAAAATATTAGATACCGTTAAACAGGATTTTCCCGATCTGTGCGATAAATTACACAAGAAAAAGTTTTTAGATACGGAATTTTTCTCGACTTACTCTAATATATTTCTCGATATTATATCTGATAAAGAATATATAAAAGACAATATCCTAACTGCAAAAATATTGGATATAGGGGCGGAGATAAGAGAAATCAATAAATTTCATCAACATGCGGATAAATTCGCCGAAACGATTTTTGAGGCATGGAAAAATCACCGTAGTATCTATACCATATCTTGCGGAACTTCATACAACGCAACTAAGACAGCCGCTGTTTTTTTTAATGAGATAGCCGGTATTAAATTCACTCCGATCTTACCAGGAAATTTCAGAGGGCAGTATTCGAGCTCAATAAGAGAGGATGATGTCTTTATTGGTGTCAGTCAAAGCGGGGAAACCAAAGATCTGATTGACATTTTTAACGATATAGATTCTTCCGGTATAAATGTCAAAAAGATAACTATAGTGAATAATGAAAATTCAACTTTAGCTCAGGAGAAAAGCGATTTTTATCTGCCTATCAAGTGCGGACCGGAAATAGCGGTTCCGGCAACAAAAAGTTATATGAATCAAGTCTTGCTTTTTTATTATCTCGCTATAAAAGTTGGAGAATTTAAGATTTCTCAAATGAGTAAAGGAGCTGAATTTGATAATCAATTGAAAGAACTGGAAAGAAGAAAAGAAACTCTTAATTACATTCCTGATTTGATTGACGAAACCATAAAAACGACAGAATCTCAGGTTGAAAAAATGGCTGATTCTTTATTTATGCAGCCAAGTATACATATTTTAGCTACAAAAGTAAGCTCGGTCGCTGAAGAAGGTGCTTTAAAAATCAGAGAAACAGTGTTAAATCATACACAGGGAATCGAAGGATCAGAATTCAAACACGGCCCTAATACCATTTTAGGGTTTAATACAATATTCGGAACAAAAGATCTTGAATATTTTATTAAATACAATAAAAATCTAATCTCTTACGCTTTAGAAAGAGCGCAAAAAGAAAAGTTGAGCGAAAAGGAAACGGCGAAGCTGATTTCAGATTTGAGTTCATATATTTTTGAACCCGTAAAAGCTTTTAATATAATGCCTAAAGCTCAAAAAATATTCGACGATGCAATATCAAAATTCAATTTT
>JAKLPX010000353.1 GCA_022013635.1 Candidatus Delongbacteria bacterium | reverse complement strand
TGCACTTTTCTACTGTATCCGCTATTCCATCCGTGGCCGTTCGGGCTTTTATCAAAAGCTCCAAGGTTGACGCCAAAATATTGTGAATAGAGCGTATTTTCTTTAAACATGAGAAAACCCGAAACGAAGAAGAGTATTAATAAATACCGTTTTAACATAACTTCCTCCTGTTATATAAGGTTCCATTATTTCCAGTTAACAGAAATATATGATAAAAGTATTTATTTACAAGAGGAAAATATTAATTTTCTATAATTAGTTTAGTGGATGAAGACCCTATTCGGTCGGCTCCGGCATCTATAAATTCAAGAGCCTGATCTTTGGTTTTGATTCCGCCGGAAGCTTTAATTTTAATTTTATTACCGAAGAATATTTTTAAGAACTTAATGTCTTCTAATTTTGCGCCGCCGCCTACAAATCCGGTAGATGTTTTGATAAAATCAACCCGGTTATTTATAAGGCTGTTTACAATGTTGTCAAGGTCGGATCTGCTTAATAGCGAAGTCTCGACAATTATCTTTAATATTTTACCTTCGCAGGCTTTTCTATATTCCGCCAGCTCATAGTTAATTATATCCCAGTTATTTTCTTTCAGCAGGCTGTTGTCAATTACAAGGTCAATCTCATCCGCACCGTTGGAAATCGCTTCCTCCATTTCGAATAATTTAGTTTTGAGCGTATTATAACCGAGTGGAAAACCTATGACGGTACAGATGGAAATTTTTTCTTTTATATTTAAAGAAGAAGCGTATTTTACGAAAGATGGAGGAATAACAATGACCGGGACATTGTATGCAACGCAAAGTTCTAAATTATCCCTGATATTTATTTCGGTCATTCCCTGCTTTAAAGCCGTATGTTCCAGATAGCCGTTTATTTTCATTATTTTATCATCAGAGATTTATGCGTAAAATTTTCTTTTCCTGTCATGAGATTTATGTAATAAACTCCCGACGATAATGAGTTGCCGATATTGTCCTTTCCGTCCCAGATGATTGAATATCTTCCCATTTTCATTTTTTCGTTCAGAAGAGTTCTGACCAAAGAGCCTTTTAAATCATAAACATTCAATTGCACAGCTGTATTTAAAGATAAATCAAAGGATATAGTTGTTGCGGGATTGAACGGATTCGGGTAATTCTGATACAATTTTGTCGTCAAAGGTATATTTTCATTTGTATCTGTTTGAAGTACATTCCATACAGTGAAATCTTCGTTGTACTTATCGTTTACAACCACCTTGATCTCATAATTTCCGGATATATCGAAACCGTAACTGAATTCGGATACTCCCGATTGAATCAGAATATCGTTTACATACCATTTGAAATCAAGTTCAGAAATACCGGTATCGGAATCTTCAACAATTACAGAAAACATAACATTTTGGGCGCAGATTAAAGTTATTGAAGTTTCCTCAGGGTAATATTCTGTAATAACAGGCGCATTTGTTGTCATGCTGCCTGTAATACTTACATTATCAATTCCTCCTCCGCCCATGGACCATTTATAATAATCGTCAATGAAAAATGAGAATTGTGTATAATTTGATGAAATAGCTTCGTAAGGAACTTGTATCGAATGATTTATCCAATCGCCTGTATCGTTTAATTGCTCAAGCAAAATCCAATCCTGATCAAGTCCGTTTCTGTACATTACGGATATATCGCAATAATAGTATTGATCGGATTCATTATTAAGAATATAATCAAAGTCAAGCTTGACTTCGTCGTAATAACTTATATTGAAAAGCGGAGTAACCGCATAATCTCTCACAACGGTTTCATTTCCCGCCGAGTCAGGATTAGCTAAGACAAATTTAGAACTGTTTCCGCTGTAATCGCAATATTCCGAACTGTAAGAGGTATCTCCGATCAGCCAGCCTGATAAGTCGTTTTTCAGTGTCCATCCTTCGATTCCATTCTCAAAATCATTAAAATATGGAAGAGTTGAAGGCTCGTTCGGCATAACCTGAGCAGGGAATGAGAAAATTTCGCCGTTAAAAGTACCGTTAAAAACAGCCGAAATTTTGTAAGTATATAAATTTCCGTTTACCACATTTTCATCAATGAACGAATTTCTTTTTAAATCGCTTAAATAAAGCTGACCATCCTTATAGATTCTATAACTGTCGAAAACTGTAGTTTTTGAAATCGAACCGCTCCATTCAAGTTTTGCTATGCCGTCTCCGCCATAAGCAATTAAATTTTCAGGCACAAAAGTACCTTCATCCACGATCACTGATACGGTCGTTTTTCCGTTATTTACCATCAGAATGCTGCCTGCTGTGTTGTAATATCTTCTGCCGGTAAGCTTGTTAACAACTGTAATGGAAATAATCTCTCCGGGATATCTATTACCGGAATCCGTTTCGTCTATCATAAAGAAGAATCTGAAAGGTTCGTTAAAATTTATTTTATTCACGGTTTCAGTTATGTCGAGAGTGAAATCAATGTATTTATCGGATTCGTCCCTTCCGCCCTGAGGATAGTATGCTCCGCCCTGGTATCTCATAAAAGGAAATCCGTCTGAAACATCCGGTAAATCGGAATATAGATTTTCCGAGCAACCTACGCTTATCCTGTAAGTATTTCTTTGCGTGTGTTTCATCTTTACTTCAAGCGCGTATCGAGGTTCAATTTCAATATCCGGATGAACAACATCGCAGAAGCTGTAAAAAATACCGCCGTTCTCGTACGGTTCGGCAAGTAATTTATACATCTGATAAATCTTTCCGCTGTCTCCAAAAGATTCTCCCCAGCTGTTGGCAACTATCAGCGCCCCTATTTCCCAATCTCTCATATCAACGATTCTGTCGCCGTTGATGTCTATGTCATTCGTGAATATTCCATCGTTATTATAATCGAATCTGACACTGTCATCATATCCTATATAGGTCATGGCGTGATTTACTTCGAGTCCCCATTTCGTAATTACTTTCTTTCCTGCTTCATGAGTGCCTGCCGGTAACGTTTTTTGAATATATCCTGTAGCTCCGGCTGCAAAAACGGATAATCCTCCGTAGGGAGAACCTTCAAGATGATTGTGAATCCAGTTTTTTAAAGTATTCAAACCTTCAGGCGTACCTACATCAATTGCATTGTTTGAGCCGACCCGGTTATAATGTCCGTTCGCCCATTCGTTTATACCTGAAATCCATCTTGTGTTTCCACCCGCGGCAAATAATCCCCCGTAATCGTAAACATTCATACAGCCGACGGATTTTATAATGTCCCAGCCGTCACCCCACCATGAACCGATCTCACCGCTGCCTTCATTTAAAAAATCATAAGTGAAATGTGTAGGATATTGATTTCCCATTACATTTGCCGGCAGATCTCTGAGCCTGTCAATTTCGTAAGTAAAAGTATAACCGACTCCCGCCGCCTGGGAACAGCTTCCCCCTACCTGATTGAATATCGGGCGGAAATATTTGTGTAATGAATTATCAACTCTTGAGGGCAGTTCTTTGGTTTTCAAAGGAACAATTTTAATAAAATCTAATTTAGAACGATCAAAATTGTCGGGAGCTTTAAATCCGCCTGAGATCCACGGTTCGCCATTCGGGTCTGGATTGACATTAACTAATTCGGCAAATCCTGTGTTTAATGATAAAATTATTACAAATATAATTATTCTTCGAATCATAACCCTGTCCTTTATATTTTATTTTATCATCAGAGACTTGTGCGTAAAGTTCTCTTTTCCCGTCATGAGATTTATGTAATAAACTCCGGAAGAAAGAGAATTTCCCGAATTGTCTTTGCCGTCCCATGAAACTTTATGGTTTCCTGCCGGAAGATCTTTAGATAATAGAGTTCTTACTAAGGAACCTTTCATATCAAAAATATCCAATCTCACTTCTGTATTTTCATACAAGTCGAAAGAAATCATTGTTTCAGGATTGAAAGGGTTAGGGTAATTTCCGTACAATTTTGTTGAAGAGGGAACGGTTCCATCTTCTATCGAACTCGGATTTTTCTGCTTTATTGATATATCGTCTATGTACCATCCATCGTAATTCCACAGGTTTCCATCAAGCGTCCATGAAACATAAACGGGATCGGGAAATTCTGTCAATTCAATTTGTGCAAGCTCAGGACCGGCATCGGAAGCTGTTCCGGCAAATGACCAGCCTGTGTCCGTCCAATCGAATTTATTTGAACTTATCTGCAGTTTATATGTCACCCCTGAGTCAAATCCATCGTAAAAGTGCTTGAATGAGACAAGAAGAGTATCAATTCCGGTTGTTGAAACTGCCGGAGATAAATACATAGAAGTAGCCGGATCGATATATTCCATCTCAGCCATCATTTCCGGTGCATTTCCGCCCGCAAAAGAACTGTTGCTGGATTTCCATCTTGGTGTGCAATTAATTGAAACTTGAGACCAGTCCGTCTGAGTAGAAAAATCTGTAGAATATGGAGCAGAATAAGGCGCTTTATAGATTATATCATCTGTTTGTGTGAAGGAAGATTCGCCTATGGTCGTTCCGGTATAATAAGCTGATACCGAATATTTATACGATATACTTTCTTCAACAGTCATGTCAATGAATTTTGTTTCTGTGAGATTGTCGGCAAGAAGTTCACTGTTTCTATATAATCTGTAGTGAGAGACTGTAACACCGTCAACAATATCCGGTGCGGTCCAGTTCAATTCGATACTTCCGTATCCTAATGCGCCTACAATATTTTTCGGAGACAATACATTTAATGCAATGCTGAAAGATATTGTTTCGCCGGCATAGCCTATGTTTGAAATGTTTATTCCGCCGACTGATCCGTCACTTAAGAACGGATAAGGATTGCTTGCAAAATTGAATTCAGTTCTTCCCAATGCTTTACTGAACAGGGCGTCATTCAGACTCCCCCAGACAGTAGTTGTTCCGTTAGGCCTAAAAACATATACTTCATCGGGAGGACCGCCGGCATTACCTTCATAATGAGAATTTATTCTGTAGATCAGAATACCGTCATCATTTCCTGGCAGGCTAGGTTCGTAAAATCCAGTCTGCTTTCTGTATTCGAGTACGAAAAATTCACTTGTTGAATTCGGTGAATTTATCCTGTAAATATTTCCCGTAGGAGAGGTAAGAGGATTAAGAATATATTCCCCAGGTTCGCTGATAATTGGTACACTGTCTATCCAATCGCCGTATTTGTACTTCATCCATGCGCCCATATATTGAGGAGGATTTGAAGTATCATTCATAACATCCCATGCACCGACAGCGTCCGGTGAAATATCGTCATAATAATGATACAAATCCGGCGCGCCCAAAGTGTGGAAAAATTCATGACAGATTACTCCGACGGTAAAATAAGTCGTTGTTCCTGTAAGATCAAAGTTATAGTCATATACTCTTTTCCCGTTTATAAGAACATTATTAGAGTAAAGTATCCATCTGTGAGGCCAAAGTAAAGATGCCCAAGCACCCGGAGCTCCGCTTATCAAAAAAACGACATTGTCCACATAACCGTCGTTGTTGCTGTCAATATCAAGCTTAGCTGGTACCTCATCGGCTACTGCAATAACTGCTCTTTCTAATAGATCATGCTCTCTGACGACCCTTTCGGAGTAGCTTACATATCCGATTGGGTTAGTTGTTGCGTTATAAGGCTGAAAATATGCTCTCGGATTAATATCCTGATATGAAAGATTAGTGGCGAAATCATCAACATGAGGATAGTAAGTTGAAGATACTTCTAATTTTTCATAAGAAACTTCGTTAAAGTAGTTACCCAATGAAGAACCGTCGGTTTTATTGAAATAGTTGTCATAGTATGACCTTTTACTATTGAAAATTGTTTCAGTTTCATCGGAGAATCTTATAAAAATTACAAGATTGTTTATTGTTCCCGTTGTGGGAGCATCTTTTCCTTTGATTTTAATATACTCATTGAATGAATCAACTTTTTCCCGATACAATTTTTCGGATATTTTTGCTCCCTTTTTCAGCCCTGATATTTCAGGATCGGTTTCCCCGACTTTTAGACCGGATGGAACAACTTCATCTCCTGAACGGATGCCGTAATAAAACCATCCGTCATCGCCTTGAATTATTGTAAAATCACTTGCATCGTGGAGCCTATTAAAAAATTCGTCTCCTGTAGCGAAGCAACTGATCTCGGATCCGTCAGGCTGGTTTATAGATACCGGAATATTTTTCAGGTATGCTCCGAAAGCTATTGACACAACCGTTAAAATTAAAGCAATAATTGATTTTTGCATTTTTAAAAACCTCTCGTTTTTTATTTCAAGATTAGGAATATAAACAATTTTTCCATGAAAATCTAACTAATATTTGCAGAAATAAACAAAAGAAATATCATAATTTCATTTTATTCATTGGAAATCAAGCCGAAGTTTGATATATTTATTAAGGTTTTTCAGAAAAGCTGAATAATTAATCGCGGAGGATCATCATGAAAATAAGATATCCGGCAGTCGAAGGTTCTTTTTATCCTTCCAACGAAAAAGAATTGGAAGAAATGATGTCCCGATTTGACAAGATAGTTCAGGTTGAAGAAGGAGTCAAACCAAAGGCAATTATTGTTCCACATGCAGGATTATTTTATTCTGGACTGACGGCGGCTTATGCCTATAAAAACGCTCATGGTCATAAGTACAGATCGGCTGTAATTTTTGCACCGTCGCACAGGGTAGCATTTTATGGAATGAGCGGAGCGGATTTCGACGAATTTCAGTTTATAGGCAGAAATTTTAAAGTAAACAGAGAATTAACAGAAACTTTGAAGAAAAAGAATAATCTGGTATCAATAGATCAGGCGCATCTTTTAGAGCACAGTGCGGAAATTCAATTGCCGTTCATAAAGAAGTATCTCGATGTTGAATCAATCTCGGTTTTTGTTTACGGCGAAATAGAGTACGATAAAATCTCTTATGTTCTTGAAGATGTCGTAAGCGAAGGAAAAGACTTAGTAATAATATCATCGGATTTAAGCCATTATCATCCTTATGAGGCATGCAAAAGAATTGATCAAAACATTATTGACGGAATAAAGGAACTTGACATCGCCAAAATCGATAAGGGGGAAGCGTGCGGTATGGCGGGTATCAAGGCAATGGTCAACTGTGCAATAACTTACAAGCTAAAACCATTAATTCTTGATTACAGAAATTCGGGAGATATAATAAAGGACAGATCCGGCGTAGTAGGTTATTTATCGGCGATATTTGTATAAATTTAACTGTGGGGAAACATGAAGATTACAAGAGAAAAATTACACGATATTTTTGGAGTCGTTTTTTTAGCAATCGGCTTAATCATTTTAATTGGTCTTTTATCGAAAGAGTCTATCGGTAAATTCGGCGGTATGGTTCAACTTGTTTATTCTATGACATTCGGCGATAAAATCAGTTTCACAATACCGTTATTCTTTTTTATTGAAGGTTATTTTTTTATTAAAACGAAACCGCCATTAAAACATGCCAAAAATTTTATAATATTCTTTATTTTATCTGCCGTACTTTCTTCCTCCGTCGGAGTTTATCAATACGGCAAAAACAGCGAATATTTTAATATCGAAGAACATTCTTATGGTAATTTGATGGGAAGCATCGGATTTTACGGGAGTAAATATTTTATTGAATATTTAGGATATGCAGGAAGCGTAATATCATTAACAGCCTTATTTGTAATAATTTTGATGTTCGTTTTCGATTTCAGAGTAATGCAGATGCTGCATTTTATCTCATACCCTTTCGTAAGAACTTTCAAGTTGATTATCCGATTATATTCAGCTTTCAGAAAATATCTTGCCAGAAAAAGATTTGAAAAGGAATTGAGAAAAAAACAGGAAG
>JAKLPX010000352.1 GCA_022013635.1 Candidatus Delongbacteria bacterium | reverse complement strand
TCTGAATAAATTAGTTCTCGGTCTTAAATGTGCTATAGTTCTCAGATATTCAACAGAATGTCTTTTTTTCTGCAAAGGAAAATCCTGATCGCACAGTCCAAAAATTTCAATAGATTCGGCAGAAATCTCGAAAGGTTGTTTGTCGCCGGGAGATTGTATCAGTTTCCCGTTTACATTCAAGGATGAACCGGTCGAAATCTTCGACAGCTCATCGAAATTCGGTATATTTTCGTCAAAAACTATCTGGATATTTTTAAAATGCGTTCCGTCGTTCAGTTCAATAAAGCCGAAAGATTTTGAAGTTCTCAGAGTTCTTACCCAACCGGAAACCGAAACTTTAGATTCTAACTTGTCTTTGTAATTTTTCCAAAGATCATATACGGTCAGCGCCATCATTTTCTCCGTCATAATAGTTACTATGAAAAAAAAGCGCCCTTAAGGACACTTTATTTTAGATAAGAGTCTAGGGTTTTGTTAGGGCATTTGCACGCCTTAACTACATTCTCGCTGAATTTATGAGTATTTGTTTCACCGATAAATGGTTTAACAATCTTTACTACTTGTATTTGTTCCCCGCATACAGGACAAAGTCCTCTAGCTAATTTAAGACCGTAAACTTGTTTCTTTGCCATGAGTTAACTCCCAAAAATTATTTTATTCTACTATTTTAAATTCTTCGCTCGCAATTTCCAAGCCATCCTGGTATAGCTTTAAAGTGAAATATCCGGGCAGCCAGTCAGTTTTTATTCCCGCAGAGTATTCAAGATATTTATCAGTTGATTTTATGCTCATATCCTTGATTACCGAAGAAATCACATTGTCATCGTCGCTCAGCCAAACCTCTTTATATGTGATTTTGGCGTTTTTTGCGGTTAAATTTCTAACTATCAGCTCATACCATATCAAATCAATCGAATTAAGTCTGAAGGAATTATTGTAAACCCTGTATGATTTTTCAAGTCCTTTTTCGTCTGCCGTATAGAAATTTAATGACTCAATTTCGATTTTCGGTTCAAATGGAGATACTTTCGAGTTTTCTTTAACAGTAGTCGTCGTAAAGGAAAGACAACCTGCGAGAACTATTAGAAAGAACGAACTTAGTACTGCGTAAACCTTATTCATCATGTTCATCATGAATACCTTGATTTAATAAGGTTTCAAATGTAAAGAATTCAAATCCTAAAAACAAGAAAAATTTAATATAATTTTATCTGATGAATTGACTCGTAATTAATCTAACTTTAAAATATGTTTTTCTGTACGGTCGTTCAGTTGTCCAATATATTATTAAATATAAATGCCCGGGACTGGGCTCGAACCAGCACAGCATTACTGCCACCAGACCCTGAACCTGGCGTGTCTGCCAATTCCACCACCCGGGCAAAAAACCTTAATGGGTAAATATATGAAATCATAATATTTTGTCAAGCAATTTTACATATCCTAATTATCATCCATAGAGCTGATAAGAACATCGCGTGATTTTGAGCCCTGATGAGGTCCGATTACTCTATCCCTTTCAAGCTGATCAATTAATTTCCCCGCTCTTGCATAACCTACCGATAATCCCCTCTGAAGCATGGATACGGAAGCCATTCCAGTCCTTATGACCATTCTTTTGGCTTCTCCGTACTTCGGATCTTCCGAAGGGGAACCTCCGAAATCATCTTCATCCCCGCCCAACGCCGCAATCTGAGCCGATGAAGGCTTAGCCGTAATGGATATTTTATTGAAATTATAAGGTTGCTCGGAAATGTGCTGAACAACTTTATTAATCTCTTTTGTTTCCACAAGCGCATTCTGTATCCTTATTAAATCTGATTCGCCCGGCGGAATGATAAGCATATCTCCTTTGCCGAGTAGCGATTCAGCACCCTTGCAGTCAAGTATTGTTCTCGAATCTATCTGGCTGATTACCCTAAAAGCGATCCTCGTAGGAAAATTCGCCTTGATCGCGCCAGTTACCACCTTAACGGAAGGTCTTTGGGTTGCCAGAACCAAGTGAATACCTATCGCCCTCGCCATCTGAGCAAGACGGCATATCGGATCTTCAACCGCCTTGCCGGAAGTCATCATCAGATCGCCGTATTCATCCAAGATGCAAATTATATACGGAAGTTTATTAAACGGCTCATTAGAGAATTCATTCAGCTTAAGTTCACCAGTCTCAATTGATGTATTGTACTCTTCAATATTTCTTGTACCCGACTGCTGCAACAGTTCATACCTGACTTCCATTTCGGTTACAAGGGCTTCCAAAAGCCTGACCGCATCCTCCGGGCTTGTAACAACGGCGTCGTCAATTCCTGTTATCTTCAAAAGATGATGTTTTAAAAGTCCAGAATAAACCGAAAGTTCGACTTTTTTCGGATCAATCATACAGAATTGTACTTCTTCGGGTGTCGCGCGGTAAAGAATTGACATGATCAGTCCGTTGATGCAGACGGACTTTCCTGAACCGGTTGAACCTGCGATCAGAAGATGCGGCGTTTTTACAAGATCAAGAATATAATTTTCTCCAGAAATCATCTTTCCCAGGGCGATTGCAAGTTTGGATTTGTGCTTTACGAATTTCTCCGATGAAATTATTGATTTCAAATACACGATGGATGGATTTGAGTTAGGTATTTCTATCCCGATAGTACCTTTTCCCGGAATAGGCGCCACGATCCTGATGCTTCTCGCTTTTAAAGCCATCGCAAGATCGTTTTCCAGTGAAGTTACCCTTGAAACCTTCACTCCTTTTGCCAATTCGATCTCATATTGAGTTATGACCGGACCCGGATTGATCCTGACAACTTTAGCTTCAAGAGAAAATTCCTTTAGCTTTTCTTCAAGTTTTACCGCTACCTCTTTAAGCCTCTGCTCGTCCTCTATTATATTGGTGTTGGTTTTTGTTTCGTTCAGAAATTCAATATCAGGCGGTATATATTTATATTTTTTATCAACTTTAGCCTTATAATCAACCG
>JAKLPX010000351.1 GCA_022013635.1 Candidatus Delongbacteria bacterium | reverse complement strand
GAGAATGTATAATATTAATGTCTGTACTTTTAAAGTAAAATCAGCGCCGAACATTACTACAGTGAAGAATATTAAAAATACGATGCTGGATAGAATTTGCTTCTGAAATAATATACCCTCCGCTCCTGTTCCCGATAAAAAAGGAATGTTTTTCAAAAAGGGCATTAGAAAAGGATGCAAAGGCTCTGCAAAGCCGATAGAATAAAATCCGATTGACGCCGCCTGAGCCAAAAAAAGTTGAATTCCGATCGAGCCCCCCATTGCTTTACCAAGTGACCTTTTTATCAGCGCATACATTCCTCCGCCGCCTATCGTATTCAGATTTGTTGCGATATCGGCTATCGAAAACATCGTAGAAAAAGTAACTGTGTGGGCAAGAACTACAATTAAAAGCATTTTTATAAGCCCGAGATCGGCTGTTAATACGGGAAGAAGTAAAAATAAAACCGTTCCGAGAATAGCTTCGGTTGAAGGTACAAAAACACCTTTAAATGTTCCGAATTTAATCGGTGCTTTCCTAATTGCTTCTTTCAAACCACCTCCGCATCATTTCAGGAATATTTTTCAGACTGACAATATATGCAATCCTTCTTTACAAGTAAATAGCATAATTGAAAATTTATTTTGCTGAATTTTAAATTCAAGAAAAACCTTCTCAGTACCTCTTTTTATTTTTCCATTTTGATGACAGTCTTTCCTTAATTTGTTTTTCCATTCCTTCTTCAGTCGGAAAGTAAAATTGCTCATTCTTTATTTTTTCAGGCAAGTAATCTTCCTGTATAAAATGTCCATCGAAATCATGAGGATATTTATACTCTTTACCGAACCCGAATTCCTTCATCATTTTTGTAGGAGCATTCCTTAAATGTAGAGGAATCTCGGCATTATCACCTTCTTTTTCTACAACTTCTAATGCTTTGTTCAGTGCTTCGTATGATGCGTTGGATTTAGGCTGGGATGCAAGGTATGTAGTTGCTTGAGCTAAGATTATTCTTGCTTCGGGCATTCCGATTACTCTTACGGCTTCAAAACAGGTCTGAGCCATTACAAGTCCGTTTGGCGATGCGTTCCCGATGTCTTCCGAAGCTAATATAATAAGCCTTCTAGCGATGAATTCGGGATTTTCTCCGGCGTCGAGCATTCTTGCAAGATAATAAATTGCCGCATCAGGATCAGATCCCCTTACGCTTTTTATGAATGCCGAAATTACATCATAATGATAATCGCCCGTTTTATCATATTTCTTCCGATTGTCTGTCAGTGCTTTCTTAAGCTCAACCTGAGAAATGATCAAATTCTCTGATTTTTCCGAAAATTCTATCGCAAGTTCTATTGTGTTGAGCATTTTTCTCGCATCGCCGCCGCTTGCCTCGATCAGAATCTTTTTTGCGTCTTCACTAATGTTAACATTTTGCACTTTGATTATTTCGTCTTCTTTCAAAGCTCTTTCAAGAATATTTTCCAAAGCCGCTTCACTTAAAGGATTAAGTTTTAATACTTTGCTTCTCGATAATAAAGAAGAATTGACCTCGAATGACGGATTTTCCGTCGTTGCGCCGATAAGTCTTATTATACCTTTCTCGACTGAGTTAAGAAGTGCATCCTGCTGACCTTTGTTGTATCGGTGTATTTCGTCTATGAAAAGAACTGCGCTCTCTCCGCGTCTTGCAGCTATTCCAGCATTATAGATAACTTCTCTCAAATCTTTGACGCCTGAACTTACCGCGCTGAGCTTATAGAATTTCGATCCGGACTCTTTTGCAATTAATTTTGCAAGCGTGGTTTTTCCGCTTCCCGGAGGCCCCCATAATATCATGGAAAAAACAGCTTTGTTCTTTATCATTTTATTGATTATTGTGTCTTCGCCTGTAAGATGCTCCTGACCGACTACATCCGAAATTCTTACAGCTCTAATTCTTTCGGCGAGCGGAATAAATTCTCGTGGAATGTCTTCAAGATTATCTTCTCCGAAATTAAATAATTCCATTTTTTTCTCGCTTGAATTTCATTGTGAGAAGATACTCCATTTCAATTAAATTTTCAACAAAATAAAACGGGCTGATAAAATTCGACAACCCGTTTAGAATATCCATATTTTCTTTAAATAAAGCGATCAAATCATAAAATGCTGAATTACAAGGAAATTTGCTTCGACGCAGTAATTCTGCATTTTTTACATGCCCATGCCGCCCATCATGTTTGGATCCATACCGCCGCCATGCATACTGCCCGCTCCTGATTTCTCTTCAGGTTTTTCTGCAACAACACATTCTGTTGTCAATAATAACGAAGCTATTGAAGCCGCGTTTTCCAGCGCTGTAATGGTAACCTTAGTGGGGTCAATAACACCTGATTCTATCAGATTTTCATATTTTTCGGTTTTAGCATTAAAACCGTAAGCAAATTCTTTGCTCAATTGAACCTTATTTAAAACAACTGCGCCTTCCAGCCCTGCGTTAACAACAATTTGTTTTAAAGGGGCTTCCAAAGCTTTTTTAAGAATGTTGATACCGACTTTTTCTTCGCCCTCAACTTTTACTTTATCTAAAACAGCAACAGCTCTTACAAGCGCGACGCCTCCGCCCGGAACGATACCGTCCTCTACTGCGGCTCTTGTTGCGTGCAATGCGTCTTCAAATCTGTCTTTTATTTCTTTCATTTCAATCTCTGAAGCGGCTCCGACTTTTATTACTGCTACTCCGCCTGCAAGCTTAGCAAGCCTTTCGTTAAGCTTTTCTTTGTCGTAGTCTGAAGTGGTAACTTCAATTTGTTTTTTAATGCTTTCGATTCTATTATCAATTTCTTTTTTCTTTCCCAAACCGTCAACTATTTTTGTAGATTCTTTATCAATAATAACGGTTTTAGCGCTTCCAAGCATTTCAAGTTCGGCGTTCTCAAGTTTCATACCGAGTTCTTCGGTTATTAATTCTCCGCCTGTTAAAACTGCGATGTCTTTAAGCATTTCTTTTCTTCTGTCGCCGAATCCGGGAGCCTTTACTGCGGCAATTTTTAAAGATCCTCTGATCTTATTAATTACTAATGTCGCAAGAGCTTCGCCCTCAACATCTTCGCATATTAAAATCAGTCCTTTGCCTGTCTGAGCGACTTTTTCCAAAATCGGAAGCATTTCTTTAATCACGGATATTTTTTTATCATAAATCAGAATGTATGGATTTTCCATCCTTACTTCCATTGATTCGGAATCATTGATAAAATAAGGAGACAGGTAACCTCTGTCGAACTGCATTCCTTTTACAACTTCCAATGTGCTTTCCATTGATTTAGCTTCTTCAACGGTAATGACGCCTGTAGTGCCGACTTTCTTCATTGCGTCCGAAATCATTTTCCCTACCGATTCGTCGTTATTTGCGCTTATTGAAGCAACATTTGATATTTCTGTAAAATTATTGCTTATTCTTTTTGTTTTTGACATTAAGAATTTTTTTACTTCCGCAACGCCTTTGTCTATACCTTTTTTAATATCCATCGGGTTTGCGCCTGCCGTAACATTCTTCAATCCTTCTGAAATGATAGCCTGAGCTATAACTGTTGCAGTAGTGGTTCCGTCGCCGGCTTTTTCTGAAGTTCTCGACGCCACATCCTTAATCATTTCCGCACCGATCCTTTGAATAGGAATGTCCAATTCAATTTCTTTTGCCACGGTTACGCCGTCTTTAGTTATAACAGGCGAGCCGTATTTTTTTTCCAGAACAACATTTCTTCCTTTCGGTCCCAATGTCACTTTGACTGCATCGGCAAGTATATCAACGCCTTTTTTCAATTCCGTTCTTGCCTCAATTCCGTATTGTATCATTTTAGCCATTTTTTAAATCTCCTATATCCTAAATATTTTTTATTTTACGACTGCCAAAATATCTTCAAACTTTAAAAGAAGATATTTTTTCTCTTCAAGAGTCACTTCCGTACCTGAATATTTCGCATAGATAACTTTATCGCCCACTTTGACTTCTTTTTTCATTTTTTCGTCGCTTCCGACCGCTATTATTGTGCCGATTTGAGGTTTTTCTTTTGAAGATGTGTCCGGAAGAATGATTCCGCCTTTTGTTTTGTTCACCGTTTCTTCGATCATTTCAATTACCACTCTGTCTTTGATCGGTTTTAAATTTACTGCCATTTTGATTCTCCTTATGATTTATTTTAGTTTGTTTAATGTAATTGCAATAATCAAGCCAATTGATTTTCATGCGTAATTCTTACTCAGCTTCTGCCAAAATTTGTCATATACTGACACTTCACTTTACTGCTTTCTCTTCTAATCACTTATACCTTTCTTTCGAGCTTCCATCTGCTGATGCCTCTGAAAAACATCAGTATGGTGAAAGGCAGTACAAATTGGGCTTCCATTAATCTGTTTGAAGTTGAAAGAATAAGCCATGCTTTGTCTATTTCTTGTTTTGTATAATATTTTAGAAATATCGTCATGATTTTTTTTGAGAATTCTCTATACCTTCGGTCGTTCATTATGAATAAAACCGCATTATTGTAATAATTCGTTCCATCTTCGGTATGAAACCACCCATCTTCTGACACAGGTTCACCGTATTTTTTAATGATCAAATCTATTTCTTCGTCAGAAAATGAAAATTCGCTAAACTCTTCAGTATTGAAAAATTCAAAGCTTTCATTAATGAATTTATCCGGATTATTGTCAAATTCCGAGCCGATTTTCGAGTGTGAATTCATAAGATCCATTGACGCTTCCATTATGCTTTTCTGCATAACAGGACTTCCAAAATATGAACTGGCTGAAGAGGTTCCCTTTTCCTGTTTCTTTATATGAAATGATTCTGAAATCTGATAGTATTGACATTCAGAACAGTCTTCATTCCTGATCTTTGCACAGCAGACAGGACATATCTGTTCCATGTTTTTTATTAAACATCTTCTTTTACCCGGTTTTGCATTGCAATTTATACATTTATCCTTCGCCATTTCTGCTTTCCTAATTTTATTAAATATCTGAGGCTTTCATACCTTTAGCCAACAAATAACCCGTTGCCCTTTCCTTAAGTTTATACCTTGAAACTATACTCCTGAAACCTTTTCCGTGATTATGGAAAATCAAATGTGCTATCTCGTGTATGATAACAAGATCGACAACCCACAAAGGATAATTTTTCAATTTCGTGTTGAGAACAATATTTTTATCTGATATAAAACATTTACCCCAAGTTGTTCTTAAAGAATTCGAGTAACCGATCTCAAAATCCGGAGCTTCGGGAATAAATTTTTTTCTTAACATTTCAGCCCGTTTATAAAGAAATTCATTTGTATCCGATATTTTTCCCTTTGAGCTGAGTTTCTTAACAGATTTTACAATGAAATCATCTAAATATTCTGCGCCTACACGGTAAGGAGCAAGTACCTTTATTGTCCTATCGCCTACAAGTTTAGCCTGAACAGTTTTTTTCCGCGCTTTCGACTTTATAATCAATATTTCATAACCGTCAATTTCCAATTAGAATTTGCTCTTTTTGATTTTAGTTTCCCAATTAAGATTGCTCTTCTCTCCAGGATAATCCGAATGTATCAATTTGAAATCTCCCAATCCGTGGGTATCAGCAAAAACGAAAGTGTAATTTCCGCTAAAATATTGCCAGATTTCATGATCGGCATACTCGTTATTGTAAGTTTCTATATCTCTTTTGTCCGGCTGTCCCATTTTTAAAAAAATACGGCCTCTGTCGGTTTTCCATCCTTCGTTTTTCTTTGTAGAAAATTCATTATTTATCTTTTGAAGCAGCAATTTAAAATTTTCTCTTGCATTTTCCTGCTTTGTTTCTCTTTCAGTCCAATATTTTTTTAAGAATTCTCTTTTACCTGTCAGTAAAAGCCCTGTATATTTATTCTGTTCTTTTTTCTCCAGTGTTGATAAAATCTGATCGTATTCGGCTATAATTTCGTCATCTTTCATAATATCAAATTCAATAGAGTCTTTTCCTGAAATTGTAATATCTTTCATTTCTTCCGGGAGTTTAAATTTCCCGCCCGAAAAATCAATTTTTCTGTAAATGTAGAAATTGTTCTTTCCTTCGATCATTTTACCGCCGGTTTTATTCGCTATGCTTAAAATCAAATTGTACGCGCCGGTTTTGAAACTCGGAATTGAAACTCGGTCTGCAATCACCATAGATTTTCCGGTTGATTTCTTTTTCTCAACATTGCCTTTCCTGATTTCTTCGCCGTCGTTTGATAAAATAGTCCAGCAGTATTCTAAATCGTCGTTTGGATTCAATCCGTAAATTTCAGCGTAATAGTAAACAAACGGTCTGTTAGTTCCGAAAATTTTACTTGGATTAGGCAGAATTATTACGCCCTGCTTAAAAAATTCCGATTTTTCATCAGCTTTATCGGTAATTATTTTGGAAGCCAATTGAATCGTTGACACAGAGAATTTATCTTCAAATTTCGCAATCATGAACATTTTTGAATCCTGAGGAACTTCTAGAGTATCTACTTTCTTTCCCAAGTTTATATCTTCGACTTCAACGACTAATTTATAGTAGCCCGGAGGCAGTTCG
>JAKLPX010000350.1 GCA_022013635.1 Candidatus Delongbacteria bacterium | reverse complement strand
TAAATTGGAGCCGAAAATGAAAAAAATAATAATTACCGCAGTATTCGCAATAGTATATCAGTCTTATGCTTTATTCGGCATCGGAGGTCATGTCGGGCTTGATGATACAAGCGTGCCAAGTCAAGAAATCAATGTTCTAAGCATTAATAGCATAAACTACGATTACACACTTACTAGAGACGAAATCAAAAATCCTCTCGCATTAGGCGCTCAATTATATTTTGATCTTCCAATAATACCGATCGGTTTTGAGGTTGGATTTGAGGGTGCTTGGGCAAGCTATAAATGGACAGGATCCGATAATATAGGTGGAATTTCATTTAACTTACCAGAACCTTACAAATCTGAGAACGGGATGTATGACGAGAAATTTGATTTCACCAAGATGTGTGTTGATGTTACCGGAAAATGGTATATTTTCTCACTACCGCCTGTTGTTAAAACACTTAAATTTTATGTCGGCGGCGGAGCGGGTTTTTATTTTATAACTCCGATAGTAACAGATAAAATGATTATTGCAGAACTTGAAAAAAAATATACCGGATCTGTTGATACGCCTGTAACATTTGATGTTGATAAGTACATCGAAAAGATTACTGTTTTCGGATATCATTTTGTTGCCGGGATTCAATTAAAACTGCCTGTAATGCCTGTTTCGTTAAATGTTGATTATAAGTATGTAGTGACTCCCGAGAATGATTATAAGGACGAGACGAATAAGTTCGGCGTAATCAAAGGCAGTTTGAATTTTTACATCTAAATTGAAAGGCTCCGATCGGAGCCTTTTTTTATTCATTCAATAACAGATTCATAAGTTCAGGAAAACTTATTCCGCTTGCTCTTGCCGATTCCGGTACAAGGGATAATTCAGTCATTCCCGGTAATGTGTTTATCTCAAGAAAATAAAATTTACCGTTCTCAGATAAAATAAAATCTATTCTTGCAAAATCTCTGCATCCGACGGCTATATAGAGTTTTTCGGCATAAGAATTTATTGTCTTGACCTGTTTATCATTAAGTTTGGCGGGACAGACATGAGTAGTCACTCCGGGAGTATATTTGTGCTCATAATCATAAAATCCCTCGTTTGGAATCAATTCGATTGCAGAGAAAGCATATCCCTTTATAACTGGAACAGAAAGCTCCCTTCCTTTTATATATTCCTCTATAAAATATTCATCTTTGACGGCATTCATCATTTTCAGCGTTCTTTCAATATCATTTTCGCTGTGTAAAATTGATACGCCGACGGACGAACCCTGACTAAGCGCTTTTATCACTACCGGATAGCCGTAAGGCTTGATTATCTTTTTCAGAGCTGATTTATTATACTCATTTTCATCAATGAAACTCCATTTTGCCGTAGGTATTCTCAGGCTTTTCGCTATTATTTTTGAAATATTCTTATCCATACAAATAGCGCTTGTTTTTGAGTCCGATCCTACATATTCGATCTGAAGGAGATGTAATAATGCTTGAATTTCGCCGTTCTCCCCTTCCCCGCCGTGAAGCCCGATAAAAACTTTATCAGGTTTAAATTTCACCAGTTCTTTAGATAATTCCAAAACATTATCGGCTGTATTCTCAACTTTATTTTGAACAGCATATTTAAAATCTTTATCAGCCTTGAATATTTTTTTCGGAAAAGCGGTGTCCAAAAAATAACTTTCGTAACCGGCAATACTAATGCCTCTCGCCACTGCCTGACCGGTCAAAAGACCAATCTCTCTTTCGGTTGAAAACCCGCCGCATATCGTAAGAATTTTATTCATTTGTTTTTTACCCTCAATTTTTGATATGAATAATAATCATATTTAATAGTAAATAAAATAAAAAAGATTAAAATTATTCAAACATTTTACATTAAAAATATTGACTAACAAGAATTATTACTGTCCGAAAAAATAAATAAATTCCTTTGACCTATACGCTTTACTATTATATATTTACGATATTCGATCTGCATCGAAAAAATTAAAATACGGAGGTATCAAAATGAAAAAATATCAATGCGTAGTCTGTGGTTATATTTATGATCCTAAAGAAGGAGATGCCGACGGCGGAATCAGACCGGGAACGGCTTTTGAAGACATTCCTGATGATTGGGTATGTCCCGTCTGCGGTGTAGGTAAAGAAGATTTCGAGGAGGTATGATCATGACCGTCAGGTCAATAAAAACAGATATTTTCTTTGTCGGAGCCATCGACTGGGACAGAAGGATCTTTGACGAGCTGATCCCTCTGCCTGAAGGCACAAGCTACAATGCTTATCTGATAAAGGGAAGTGAAAAAACAGCTCTCATTGATAGTGTTGATCCTGTCAAACAGAATGAGCTTCTGAAAAACCTGAAAGAGCTTGGGATTGAAAAGCTTGACTATATCATTACAAACCACTCCGAACAGGATCATTCCGGCGCAATTCCCAAACTGCTTGAAGTTTATCCGATGGCTATGGCAGTCACAAATGAAAAATGCAAAAGCTTCGAAATGGATCTTCTGGATATACCCGAAGATAAATTCATTGTCATAAAAGATAACGAAATTTTATCATTGGGCAATAAAACACTGCGGTTCTTACTCACACCATGGGTACACTGGCCTGAGACAATGGTCACTTATCTGGAAGAGGACAAGATATTATTCTCATGTGATTTCTTCGGCTCGCATCTCGCAACATCGGATATGTACGCAAACAAAGATCCGAAGGTCATCGAAAGCGCAAAAAGATATGTTGCGGAAATAATGATGCCATTCAGGACTATGGTCATAAAAAACATTGAAAAAGTAGCACAATTTGAAATAAAAATGATAGCTCCGAGCCATGGACCCATTTACGATCATCCTGAAAAGATTATTGAAGCTTATAGAGACTGGACTTCCGACCATGTAAAAAGAGAAGTCGTAATACCGTTCGTTTCGATGCATGACAGCACAAGAATCATGGTTGATTATCTCGTTGATAAGCTCATCAAGAAAGGTTTTGTAGTAAAACCTTTCAATCTTCCCGTTACGGACATAGGTGAACTTGCAATGTCATTGGTTGATGCTTCGACCATCATCATTGGGTCTCCTATGGTATTGTCCGGAGCGCATCCCGCGGCTGTTTATGCCACATTCCTCGCAAATGCTTTAAGACCCAAGACCAAATTCGTTTCAATCGTAGGTTCTTACGGCTGGGGCGGAAAAATGATAGACCAGCTTTCAGGTCTGATCTCTAACCTGAAAGTCGAAGTGATCGAGCCTGTCCTCGCAAAAGGACTGCCGAGAGAAGAAGATTTCAGAAGGCTTGATGTATTAATCGAATCATTGGAAGAAAAACATAAACCATTATAGGAGTCAAATCATGGCAAAATTCCAACAGATCTACAAATGCTTACTATGCGGAAATATTGTGGAAGTTATTCACGAAGGCGACGGAGAATTAGTTTGCTGCGGTCAGCCTATGAATTTATTAACTGCAAATTCGGTTGATGCTTCAAATGAAAAACATGTGCCGATAATCGAGAAAACCGATAAAGGTGTGATCGTTAAAGTCGGTTCTATTGATCATCCGATGGAAGAAAAGCATTATATTGAGTG
>JAKLPX010000349.1 GCA_022013635.1 Candidatus Delongbacteria bacterium | reverse complement strand
ATAGAGGTTTTCTTGGTCTTATGGAATTGGCAAACAAAAACCTCTATGGCAAAAGAGCTGAAATATACAGCGGTTTGACTTATGGAGAAAAATTCAATCGTTTTGAATTCTCATATTATAATCCTTTCTTAAAAAGATCTTCTCTATTTTTCGAATTACTTCCGTATTACCAGTCAAAAGAAAGAGAGTATTTTATTG
Source organism: Candidatus Delongbacteria bacterium (assembly GCA_022013635.1). GTDB lineage: Bacteria > UBA4055 > UBA4055 > UBA4055 > UBA4055 > JAKLPX01. Next base: position 3,692 of record JAKLPX010000349.1, on the reverse strand, counting down.
ATCACATAAACAGGAGGAATTAACTTCTATAGAAGAAAGAATTGGAGCAAATCTTAATCTGGGCTTTCAACTTTTTGATAATTATCAGGGAACATTTACTATAGTACAGGAATATATAGATTACCGAGAAAATTATTTTAATAGAACTTCAGGAATTTTTAAAATACTTGCCGATAGCAGAAATGACCATATTATTCCTACAAAAGGGGTTTACTTGTCTTGGAATATTGAAACCGGTATGTTCGATTTTAATAATGATCTTAAATTTCAGAAAATATGGTGGGAATTCTCAGTATATCAAAATATAAAAAATCGTTTCAATTATGAAGTAGGATTATCCGGCGGAACAGGTGACAAGCTTGTACCGCCCAGCGAAGAATTTCTTACAGGTGGGATTAGGACTATTCCGGGAACATTTTATGAGGAATATTCAGCATTACAGTATTTAAGATTAAAATTAAAACAGAATATTCTTTTCTATCAAGCTACATTTTTTGAAACATACTTTACTACCGGATATTTTCTAAACGGATTCTGGAGTGAACCGGAAATCGAATGGAATTATAAAGATTTTATTAATTCATTTTATGTCGGATTAACACTTAATTCCTCATTCGGTCCAATAGAAACAGGTTGGGGCATTACCGCAGGCAACGGCTTAATCAAAGCCAACAGCAGATTGTTTTTATCAATCGGATATCCGTTGCAATAAAAAATTTCATCAATATAAATTTCTTTATTTTTCTATTGACATTACTTAAAATAAAATAATATATTCGCAGAGAAAAAAATGTAGGGTAAAAAATAAAATATAAGGATTTAAAATGGTTGACTTTGACATTGATGAAATAATACGAGCTATGCACGAAAAAGCCGAAGATATTACTTATTATTTAAACAAAGAAACAGGTGAGATAGTTTACATAGACGAAAGCATTGCCGCCAGTGTTGAAGACGAATATGAACAAACACTTACAGCGCTGGAGGTGTGGAGCAACGATATGGAAGATGATGATACATATCACGAAAAAATTTACTCTCCGAACGAAGAAGTTGACGAAAAGGAATTAATTAAAAGAATAAGGTTTTTTAAACATGACGATTACGAACCGATACCGACCATTACAATATTAGAAGTAAAAAAAATTATAGAGCAATATATGGGATCTGTCGAAAAATTCAACGAAGATCTAAAAGTTACTATTAAAACTTCAATCTCTAATCTTATAATTATAGAAGAAATTGAGGAAGTGCTGATAAAGCACATCGGCGATAAGGAAATGTGGGATAATTATTACCAGTCTGTCATTAGGCAAAGGGTAAAAAACTGGCTGAAAGGCTTAGGTTACGATACATAAAATTTTTATACCGACTTCCGAAAAAAATTCTTATAATACTGTATGATTTCAAAAAAGGAACTTCATATCGTTGCAGAGAAAGTATTTATAGGAGGCGTTGTAATAATACCGACTGACACAATTTACGGTTTTTCATGCGATCCAAGAAACGAAAACTCTGTAAATAGAATACAAAATCTGAAAAAGAGAGACGAAAAACCGTTTATCATTTTAGACTCGTCAATAAGTAGAATTAAAAACTTATATTTTAAAAGAAATAATTTTATTAATAAGATACTTCGTTTATTAATTAACGAAGGTTTATGGCCGGGCAAAATTACAGTTATAGCAGATAAAAACCAAGATTTGGATTTTGCGTTTCTGAAAAAAAATCAAAAAATCGCCGTCAGATTCACGAATAACGAAATTATAAATTATATCGCCAATTATATTGCAATGGGTATTGTCAGCACCAGTATAAATATATCCGGCGAAAAACATCTGAACGACATTTCTCAAATAAAATCTTTTTGGTCCGGTTCGGTTGATTATATAATGAATTACAATATCGAAGATAGTTCAACTTCCACTATAATAGAATTGTCGTCTGAAGATCAAAGTTTGAAATTTATAAGAATCTCAGACAAAAATATCCGCGAAAATATCGAAACAAAAATTTCAAAAGCGGCAAAAATATGTCATTGTTGATTTACACACAATACACAAAGCCGGAAGGTACAATTAAATTTGACGATCTGGTAATGAAAGCTAAGAAAATAGGATTGAAATTTCTATCTCTTACCGATCACGGTAATTTTTCAGGCATAACGGAATTCTATTCTAAATGTCTGGATTCGGGGATAAAACCAATTATCGGAATTGATTTTTTTTGTAAACTTGAAAATGAAAAATATTTAAGAGTCATTGCATACATGAAGAATTATGAAGGCTATAAAAGTTTACTTAAAATAGTTGAAAAACTGCGGATTAACCGTAAAAGTTTTTATTGTCATTTAGATGATTTGTCTGATCTCAAGAATTGCTTTCTATGCTTAAGCTCATACAGAATTGATTTGTTGTCGGAAAATATGGATATAGAAACCGATTTCAGATATATTCAAAGCCAATTTTCTTTGCTGAATTTCGATCCCGACGATTTGTTTTATCATATTCTTTTTGACGATGATGCCCATAATGATGAAATTACAAAAGAACTGATGGGTTTTCATTCAGGCACGAATATACAACTACTTGGATCTAATCCTGTATATTATTTAGAGGAAGGTGGTCATAAAATAAAAGATTTTATCGTAAAATTAACAGGTGAAAGAGTTTGCGAAAAGCAGTTCAGAAAGCAGTATCTTGGCCATACGGAGGAAGTTCTTGAAAAATTTCCGGAATCCTCAATCGTGAACATGGCTAAAATTGTCAAATCATGTCATTTTATCATTGAAGACGCACCTATAAAATTTCCGGAATTAAAATTAAAGGGAAATATTTATTATTCATGTTTCGAAACATTAAGAGGAGAAACAAATAAGATTCTATCCGATCAGAAAGATGAGCTTAAGGATTTAGTTCACCAGGAGCTTGCCTATATCAGGAAGTATAATATAGCTGATATAATTTTATTTCTAATCGAAGTCAAAACAGAATTTCTTGAAAGATATAACCGTAATTTGTTCTTTTCTGGTTTTATCAACGATCTTCATGTCGCTTATATGTTTAATCTAACTCTTTCTTCGCCTATATTTGCCACTAGCGACTATCATAGGGCAGTGTTGGCAAATAAAAAACTTCATCCTCAAATTACCGTTGTGGTTTCTCCGGAAAATCGTTCGAATCTTTTCGAATATTTATCAAACAGATTTCATAAAGATTCGATATGTTTTTTAAGCGAATACGTAAAATGGCATTTTACGACAATTCTTAACTCTCTTGAGAAAGAATATGAAATCGAAAAAAGCCTTATTGATTTATTAAATAAACATTACAATAAAAATTACAGATCGGCAGGACAGCTTACCGATATTTTAAACATAAAGGAAGTTGACGAGGAATTAAAAAAATATCCGGATCAGAAAGTGATTTTGCAATTGTCCATTTTGCTTGACGACGCTTTTAAGAATTATAACACGAATACGAATCAGATCGTTATAAGCAATGATAATGTAAAAACTATTCTCCCGATCGGAACAAAGAATTCTGACACGGCGATAAATTCTTCTTTTTATAATATGAGCACAGCAAAGCATTTCGGCGTATGGAACATAAATATTGAATCAAGCAATTATCTAGACATAAGGAAATATTTCAAATTAAGTCCGATAAGAGAATAGTTTTTACATTATCATT
>JAKLPX010000348.1 GCA_022013635.1 Candidatus Delongbacteria bacterium | reverse complement strand
GTACTGGATTCAACGGCGCATGCTCTTAAATTTTCAGGATTCCAGGAAATGTATTTTGAAAATAGATTTCCCGCCGAATATGAGGTCCTGCCGGATAAATCACTGATTAATTTTCCGGTTTTAATACACCCTGAAGGTTTGGATAAAGTTCCGGCTCCCGGGAAACCATTAGCCGGAAACGATTTTAATATATTTGTAAAACGTATTTCAGATGAAATTGCCGGTCTGCTTGATCTTAAAAAAAGATAGCTATTCAGCCACAGATTCACACAGATGAACACAGATAGATTTAAATACAGTAGCTGTTCAGGAGCCAGAAGCCAGAATTCAGGAGCCAGAATAAAAAGGAAACCTGCTTTGGTTATGGTGATACTTTGCCAATGTTCAACTTGAAGAAGTTGGTAAGTTGTGGGAGACTACATTGTTTCTATTCTGGATTCTGGCTCCTGAATTCTGGCTCCTGAGCAGTTATGCTAATAAAAGAAAATAATATCAGTGATGATCAGCGTAGATCTGTGGCGGAGTAATTACAAAAAAAGATGAACATATGGTGGCTTAGAGGAAAATATGATGAATAAAAAATGGCTTTGTTATACCGGATTTGTTTTATTAATATTTGGCCTCGCTTCATGCGCAGACATTGAATCATTAAAAAAACAGGAAGAACCAATAAGGCGTGTTGGAGAAGCCTACATGAGTCAAAATGATTATACCGCAGCTCTTAATGAACTTTTAAAAGCCGAAAAAATCTATACCGATGATCCTCATCTTCATAATGATCTCGGTCTTGTTTACAGGGCAAAAGATAAGCTGCCTCTGGCGGTCGAGCACTTTAAAAAAGCAATTGATCTTAAACCGGATTATGCTCCTGCCAGAAATAATCTCGGAGAGGCATATCTGGCAATGAAGAACTGGGATTCGGCAATCATTTGCTTTAAAGAACTCTCCGGAGATCTTTTGTATGCAACTCCTCACTATCCCCTGACTAATCTCGGATGGGCATATTACAATAAAAAAGAATTTGCTTTAGCCGAGCAGTTTTACAAGGAAGCATTAAAGATCGATCCCAATTTCCCGTTTGCGTTACACGGATTAGGACTTACTTATCTTGCGATTGGGAATCCCCGTGATGCGGCTAACTGCTTTGAAAGGGCCGTAAAATATTCTATCTTTCCCGAATATTTCTCTGATCTTGCCGGAGCTTATGTGATTTTAAAAGAATATAATAAGGCCTTAATATTTTACAAAAAAGTCGTCGATATTGCACCAGAAAGCCAGTTGGCTGCTGAAGCGCAAAAGGAAATTACACGGATACAAAAAGAACAGCAGAAATAGAATCTTCACTCCCGTTTCAACGGGAGTGAAGGAATGGATGGCAGAACACGAAGATTCACAGAGCGGTTTATAAAGCGCTGCGCTGCTCGAGGAGAACGATCTTCGGTGTTATGAATATAAGAAGTTCTTCCTTGTTGTCGGTGTTTGAGTCGGCCTTGAAAAGCCATCCGAGAATCGGAATCTTGGACAATCCGGGAACTCCTGAGCCGCCTGAGCTCTTGGTTGTCTTAATGATACCGCCAATTACGAAGGTTTCTCCGTCATTAATGAGGAGTTCGGTTTCAGCTTCCTTTGTAGTAAATGATTGCTGACCACTTATTATGTTCCCAAGGTCCCTTTTTTTGATCTTGATAACCATGGAAATCCGGTTATCTGGAGTGACATGCGGTTTTACTTTCAGCTCAAGATCAACATCTTCAAATACCGTTGTTGTGTTGCCTGAAGTATCAAGCTTGTTGTAGGGATAACGCAACCCCTGCTTTATTGTGGCTTCTTTATTGTCAAGAGTAACTATTTTGGGAGCAGAAATTATTTTGCCTTCACCCTGAGCTTCCATTGCCTGAAGTTTTGCATTCAGCAAAAGAGGTGTTCCGGCAAGTCTTACGAAATTAAATCCTATGCTTGCTACATCCAAAGATGTCGGGAAATTAATAGCCGTATTCACGCCATAAGTTCCACCAAAATTTTGCATACCTCTCTGAGGGCCGGCTCCTACCCTGTTATCAATCGAAGAAACAGTTCCGTATGTGCCATTTATAAGGCTTGTCGGCTGAACACCGATTCCCGATCCCCAGGATGTCCCAATTTCTCTGGAAAAATTTGTGCTTGCTTCAACTATCCTTGCTTCTATGATTACCTGTGGAGTCACCCGGTCAAGTTTTTTTACAATTTCTTTTGCCTGCCTGATAACTTCAGCCACATCCGTAATTATTATAAGATTTGTCCTCTCATCTACACTGATGTTCCCCCTGTCCTTGGATTTTATCTTCTCCAGATGCGGCAATATCTCTGACTTCGCGTTTGAATAATTTATGGGAATATATTCTACAACGAGCGCTTCAAGTGATTTTTGCTGCTCTTTTGATTTTTGCTCAGCTATGAATTGTGCCTGCTTTAATTCTTCTTCTTTTTTAATAGCTTCAAGAGGAGCTATCCTTACAATGTCACCTTCATGGATCATCCCTAGCTGATTCATTTTAAGAACAAGATCAAGAACCTGATCCCATGGAACCGGTTTTTCTAATGACAATGTGACTTTCCCGGTAACACTTTTATCTATTGCAAAATTTTTACCGCTGACTTCTCTCAAAATACGAAATACATTTTTTATATCAGTATCAAAAAAATCGAGCGCTATCTTTTCACCTGTATATTTTTTTGCCGGTTCTAGAAGAGGCATTTTGGCTTCTGCGCCTTGTTTGTTTACAGGTTCTCCTTTTTCTGTTTCAACTACTTCAACCGGTACCGTGGTAAGAACTTTCTTCCAGTCCGGAAGATCTGCTTCTTTTTCAGGCTTAGGAGGAACTGAAGAAGCTTCAAAATGTACCATTAAAAAGCTATCCGATTGTTCAACAACATATGGAACCGATTCTCTCAGCTCAATTGCAATAACGGATGTGTTCTTCATTACCGGCTTCTGAACAGGCACAATTCTGTCAACTGCACTGTTGAACCTTGTGGTAATCAGAGGCCGTTTTCTTGAAGCGGAAATGTTGGTATTCTTCAGCTGGAGGTGCAGTAATCTGTCCGAAACCTTTTTAATGTTGTATTCGACGGGTTTTGTAGTTCCAATGGATAACGTGGATTTCCCGTTCTCTTCACTCGAAAAGTCAATCTTATTAACCCACGCAGGTTTTACATATTTAGCAACCGGATTCCCCTTTGAAGAATCGGGGGCAGGTATTGGTTGAGGCGATGTAGGCCGAACCATGACTTCGAGCTGAGCATTTGTTTTTGCGCTAGCCAACTCCATAGAACCGATATTGATTAAAAGCCCGTCTGAAACCGGTACGGCTGAAAAAGCTTTAAGATATTCGTTTTTTGTATCTAAAACAACCCGAACTTTATCCGCATACGAGTTATAGCGAACTTTGCTCACCCATTCAGTTTCAGCAGATACCGATAGTTCTTTATTCTTCTCTGGACCTGTAATATTTAGAAGGTCAAAAACTATGCGCGCCGGAAGCTTATTTGATCTTTTAATTGTAAATGATTCAAAAATACTGATCTTACCGTCTGCCTTGATGCTCACAGCGATGCCATTATCTTTTTTCGCAAAATCTACCGATTCAAATTTTGTTGCCGTTTTTGGCGTAATTTCAGCAGTTGTTAAATCAGCCTTTTTTATTTCACTTTTTGTGTTTATACCGGTTAAATCTGTCGGCTTCTGATCTTTTTGCTGGGCATAACTATCAGCTGATCCAGTAAACAGCAAAACAAGAAAAGCAAGAAAAACGGCTGCCAAACAACTACCGAGCATTTTCATTTGGTTATAGTTCATATTATTCTTCTCCAAGAGGTTTCTGAAGTTTAAGTTCTCTTTCTTGGATAGTACTCTTTCCAACAATACTTTCAACTTTTTCTTCAATAATTATTCTATCCTTAAGTATCTTAACAACTCTTCCGGAATTAACTCCAAGATAAGTACCTTTTGCAACAATATATCCTTTGCCTGACGCTTCTTCAACAAGAGCTTTATTCCCGCTCGGAGCACGCATTACCGCCACTAGTTTTAGCTGACCTAAATCTATCATTTCCAGGGGGGTTCTGGGAATACGTCCTTTCTTTTCCTTTTCATCTCCTGCTAATGGTCCTTCCTCCTTAAACAGGGGAATAAATGGATCTATCCTTCCGTGAGGATTATAAACAGGTATTGTTTCAGATTCGATTTTAGCAATTTCAGCAGCAGGATCCGGCGCTGATGTTTGAAGAGCCGGGGAAGAGGCCGTTTTTCCCGTCTATCCCTGTTTTCCTTTATCTGTAGGTCTC
>JAKLPX010000347.1 GCA_022013635.1 Candidatus Delongbacteria bacterium | reverse complement strand
TTAAAATAAACTATCATAAATATTATCACACCGATAGCTGAGATCACTGATTGGAACGGATGATCAATAAGAACCAGCGTTCTGTCGATAAAAAGTGCTACCCTTCCCATAACAGTAGATCCGAAAGCAGCACCAAAGAATATCATCATTACTACGATACCCACTCTTGCTGTTTTTCCGAGAATGCCCTTATGAGGTTTTGAAAAGAAGAAATACATCAGAGCCGAAAAAGTACCGAAAATGATCACGAACCATTTAGATGATTCATAGAAAGAACCCTGGTTTAAAGGTTTCATCAGATTTGTACTTTGCCTTAATATTGCCTGGACAGAGATTGGAATTGTATAACCTGCCGCATATCCGAAAAAAAATCCGAAATAATAATTTGCGACCCATGCGCGTTTTCTTGAAAATCTGAAAAACATCGTCAGAGCCAGAACGAACCAGATAAGGATCAGAATATCGGACATATGGAACTCAACGAACATATCGCTTAACGGCATAATAAAAAATGGTTTAATTACATAGTCCCATGAAATCAACCAACCGTAACCGAGTGAAACACCGATAAAAATATTTTCCCCGATCTTATAAAGAGGGTTGTCTTTGTACAGAAATGACATAATCATTATGGTAGCAAGGACAGGCATCCAGTTCGTAAAAAAATCATTCAGAAAAACCGTATCTATAAAAGCATTGAAATACATCTATATTCTCCTGTTCTTTTGTTCAATAAAATACACTATATTACCTATTATAACAAAACCGAATATGACAAGATGCGATAAAGTGAGAGATGACATGCCTCTTGTGGCTGTATCATAATAGTCTCTGTCATATTTTTCTGAAACCATCAGTTCATATTCCGCCGCCCCCCTCAGACCGTAACTGAGTCCGTAAAGCTGTCCGGTCTGTGTGTAAGGTATAAAATCCGGACCCATGACAGCAGTTACTGCAAGTCCCATTTTGTAACCGAACCTGATCTGCATATCTATCCAGGTTATATGCCAGCCCGATCCGGAAAGACCGAGTACATACTTAATATCATTCAATGTCTCGATACCTTCAAAAATAACTCCCTCTTTCTTGAATGTGTTTTTATAATCGGTCATCATATTGAAGATCATAATACCCGGCTGCAACGGAACCCATTCCATGTGAATATAATCAACACCTTCTTTCAGATGGGAAAATTCATTTTCTGAAGTTATTTTAGCTACTGCCTCTTTTCCAAGGTTGATCCCGTTGATCGTCGCATAATATATAAATACTCTGAGCTCTTTCTTCATACAATGCCTGAAGAAAGCTTTAAAAAAAGGCATCAATTCTGCTTTTACGGACGGATCGAATGCCCAGTCAACATGAATCGCATCACCTTTTTCCAGTCCTTCAATATAATTAAATATTGTCTCAGTTTCTTTTGATGTAGAGACCGGAAATACAAGGAAATCCATTCCGGGTAAAAAAGGGATCAAAATTGACAGAAAGACCAGAAGATAAATTATTCTTCTGTCAAGTTTTTTTAGTTTCTCCAAGATTCTCATTTTATATCACCTTAATTTTTTATTCAGATAAATGTGATCTTTCAAGCCCGAAGAATATCCTGATCATCATAGTTATGGTACCGAGATATCCGCCGAAAATAATAGCTCTTCTTCCGGCGCTGGAAGGAGCATCCATTATCCATTCGCTGATTACAGGTATTTTACTCCACATAGCTTCACCCAACGGAATTTTGCCAAGCATAACGAAAATAGATGCTATCAGAAGCACTGCCGACTCCACGGATTTGGCTTTAAAAGATCTGTACGCCGCCGATGCGATATAGAATGACAGAAGTGAAAACACTGTAGCCTGGAAAGGTACATAAACATTCATGAACATAGAACTGAAAGGTGTGCCCGGGCTCATACCTCTCTTTGTTCCAAGAAAGATCATCAGCAAGATCATCGTAACTCTGAGAATAGAGTAATACCTTTCATTATTATATTTTATCTTTGCATAATTCTGCCGTGCTACGGAATAAATCCCTACCATAACGCCTACAACACCGGCAATTCTGAAACCGTTTGCAAAGAATAATTTCATATTCTCGTAGAAAATTCCGGCAATGAAAAACTCACTGTACCATAATATTCCTACAATAAGCCCCATTAATATTGGTAATTCTTTTTTCATGATTTTCTGATCCCGATTTTAATAAACTATTAGTAAGTATCCAAAATATCCGCAATGATCGTCCATTCGGAATTTATCGTAAGCAATATTGTTCCGAGAAGGAAAAGAATACCGAACAATATTTTTCCGTAATCTGAAAGCTTAAGGTTCGACAATATCTGGGCATCTCTTGATAAGTAAGCAGCCGCCGCATATAATTCTTCACCGATCAAAGTGTAATCGCAAGCTGTAATGAAAAATGGAAGCTGTGAAGCCTCGACCGTACCGGCAACCTGTATTGCCCCTGCGGCGAAACCTGCTTCTGAGATAAGAAGTGACTCTGCGGCATATGAACCGAAGTGAAGCGCTGTTGCAGGTTTCTTCCTTGCAATTAGGCCGGCAAGTCCGGCAGCAAATGCAAACTGATCCTGAACCATGAAGAAACAGTTGTCCTTTTTATGATCCTCCGGATAACCTGCGTCTAAGAATCCAGATGCTATCATTTCTTCTGCTACTTGAAGAACAATCGGATCATAAGCCGGATAGATTATTTCTGCTTTGAATTCGGCCACTTTTTTCGCAACGCTTTTTAATATCAGCATACTTGCAATAGTCTGAGGATTGATGAAAGCTCCGATCCCGGAATCATATATTATAGGCTTACCCATCTCTGTCGCTCTTCCCACAGCATCATCAATTGCATCAAGCCCGGGTATTCTTCTAATAAAAATACTCTCTCTCTTTTTTCTCACTGTAAAATACACATAGAAGAAGAGAATGAAAAACATGAATGATCCGACCAATACATTTGACCTGTAGCTTCTGAATCCTTTTTCTACCGAAAATCTTGAATAAGTCTTAAATTTTGAATTCAGATCATGAAAGAATTTCACTTTAAGAATTTTCATAAAATATTCTTTAGTCTCAGAACTGCCGATCTTAAGTCTAAATACAAGCTCATGATTTATATCGTAAACACCTGGTGATTCAAGAAAATTACTCATAATCCCGGAAAGTCTTGAAATATCATCGGTCATGACTTTATCAATATTAACTTTTCTTGCTTCGATCCATTGATTGTAGTAAGATTTCTCAAGTTCGCTATTCCCGGCTTTTACAGCTTCATTTTTCTTTTTATAAAGTCCATCTACATTTTCCTTGATCTGTTTTTTAAATTCTTCTTCTCTCATCTGTACATATTGAGCAAGAATCCCTGAAACGCTTAATAAGCCTTCTTCAACCTCGGTCTCCATATATCAAAAATATATTCTCTTGTCAGTTACCCGAGTGACTTCACTGTAAATATTGTTCAGCATATCATCAAAGCTAATGCTGTATCTTCTGATATTTCTGTAAATGCTTCTGATATCTGCAACCAGCGGCGTTATCGCCGGATCGTTCGAACCTGCTATATGATCTTCAATAGCTTTCAGCCTGTCAAAATCCATTTTATCCACATATCCGATCAAAGCCGGATTCTTTTGTTTACCCGAAAGTTCAGCATTGATCCTTTCCAGTTCAAGAATTACAAGATTTTTCTGAAATTCATCG
>JAKLPX010000346.1 GCA_022013635.1 Candidatus Delongbacteria bacterium | reverse complement strand
TGCTTTCGTGGAAAGGATCCTATGGATTTTATACTTTCAATACTGCGATCTGAAAATGAGATAATACTGAGTTTGTTCTTATTAGGCGGTATCTACATTTTGGTAAAAGGCGGAGATATGCTTATTAGCGGCGCCGAATCACTTTCAGTTTCATATAATATAGATCCTATGGCTATTGGGCTGACGGTTGTTGCATTCGGAACTTCGCTTCCTGAATTTTTTGTCAGCTTTATTGCGAACTTATCCGGAAAAGATGATATCGGGATCGGTAATATATTGGGAAGTAATGTCGCAAATATAGCCCTGATACTCGGGATCGGTGCAGTAATGACACCTGTCATTATGGATAAAATTACTATGAAATATGATCTGCCGATCACTTTTGCAGTTTCTTTTGTTTTTTATATTTTCATGTTCGATGGTAATATAACACGAATAAACGGTCTGATATTAACAACCATGTTCGGTCTGTATATATATTATGTTTATTGGAGATCAAAAACATTCAACGAGAAATTGCTTGACGAGGAGATAGAATCGCATAACAGCAGGTTTAAGGATCTCATATTGATACTTATAGGCATATTTGGACTATATTTAGGTTCTGACCTGACCATAAGAGGCGCGTCAGGGATCGCACGGATATTCGGGGTATCTGAACTGGCCATAGGTCTGACAATTGTCTCGATAGGAACTTCTTTACCTGAGCTTGTTGCGACTATAATCGCAATTAAAACAAATAATCACAAGATCGGAGTTGGAAACATTATCGGGTCAAATGTATTCAATATTTTATTTGTTCTCGGTATAAGTTCTACAGTAAAACCGTTTTCAGTTAATCCCGACAATATTAAATACTGGGGACCGATAATGCTATTTACTACGCTTTTACTATTTCCACTGGGGTACAAAAATAAAATATCAAGATTCTCGGGTATATTTCTGCTCTTTTTCTATTCCGTATATCTGGTATTAAGTTTTGTATTAAAAACGCATTAAGAAATTAAAAAACTTTATTGTTGTCAATATATTATAAGAAAGTTATATTGATGGTAGGAAATAAAAATAATTAAAGAAGGGATATATTATGGCTAAGTTCAAAAGAGGACAGGTTTTAAGGCTAAGATCAGGCGGACCGGATATGACAGTAAAAACAGTTATCGGTGAAGTAAAAAAAATGCCTTTCACACTTATTGATGACGCTTGGAAGCAAAAAGGTTTATGCGACGGCGATGTGATCTGTGTATGGTTTGAAGGCAACACTTCAAAAGAAGACGGATTCAGCGCGGATTTACTTGATCTGGTTAGGTAAATTCAGTTATAAAGGTGGGCACAATGCTCCGCAGAATGAAAAAATCAAAAATACACAGAGCTACCGTAACAGATGCGAACCTGAATTATCAGGGAAGTATAACTGTAGATAAAGATATATTAGAAGCTTCAGATATTTTAGTCGGAGAGCAAGTTCAGATAGTTAATATCAACAATGGTTCCAGGTCAGAAACTTACACAATTGAAGGCGAGAGAGGCAGCGGAACAATATGTATGAATGGTGCAATCGCCCGTTTAGCTCAACCGGGAGATTTAATTATAATTATCAGCTATGCCGATTATTCAGAGGATGAATTAAAGGATTTTAAAAGTATCACCGTAAAAGTTGATCAGAATAATAAGATCACAGACACTTACAGAGAATAAAATGTTAAACCTTATATTTCTTCTTCTGGGGTTCATCCCGTTGATTTACGGTGCAGACTTGTTAGTTGACAGTGCATCTTCTCTTGCTAAAAAATTTAATATTCCAAACATTGTGATCGGTTTAACGATCGTTGCATTCGGAACTTCAGCTCCTGAATTGATTGTTAATATTTTTGCATCGGTTGATCATAATTCTGATATAGTTCTCGGAAACATCGTAGGTAGTAATATATTTAATATTTTGGGGATATTAGGTATATCTGCAATAATATATCCTCTTTCTGTGAAGACTAATACAACTTGGATCGAAATACCTTTGTGTCTCCTTTCGGCAGTCATATTACTTGTAATTGCAAATGATCAATTTCTCGATAATTCAAATTCTTCAATGATTGCACGAATTGATGGAATTATTTTACTTGCATTTTTCGTAATATTTATAGTTTACAATATACAAATGATGAAAACAGGATCGTTTGATGAGGTTGTACCAGTAAAATCATATTCAATTTCGAAAGCCATACTATTAATAATATTAGGTTTGATAGGCTTGGTGATCGGAGGTAAAATAATTGTATTTTATGCCACAAAATTTGCGGTAGAACTTGGAATATCTCAAAGGATCATTGCTTTAACGATCGTTTCTCTAGGAACTTCTTTACCAGAACTTGCAACATCTGCAGTAGCAGCAAAAAAGAAAAATGTAGATATAGCTATCGGAAATATTGTAGGATCAAACATATTTAATGCATTTTATGTTCTGGGTACTTCCGCAGTAATTTATCCTGTTCTGCCGCAAGCTATGTCTAATTTCGATTTGATGGTAAATGTTGTTGCGAGCTTGGTTTTATTTGTATTTATTTTTACAGGAAAAGACAGAAAGATAGATAAACTCGAGGGTTATATTCTATTATCGTTATATATCATTTATGTTATTGCTTTAGTCAAGCTATAGATACAAATTTTATTTAAATATTGACTGGTTCCTTTCAGGACCGACTGAAACTATCTCTACCGGGACATTTGAAACCTTTTCAATATAATCTATATATTTTCTGGTGTTTAAAGGCAGATCATTATAATTTTTGATCTCAGAAATATCTTCTTTCCATCCGTCAAGCTCTTCATAGACAGGTTCGCACTTTTCAAGAACATTTGATACAGGAACGAATTCTTTTAGAATTTCATTTTTATATTTATATCCGACGCATACCTTGATTTTGTCCAAGCCGCCCAAAACATCTATTTTAGTCAGTGCTAATGAAGATATTCCATTCACACGAACTGAATATCTTGCTATTAAAGCATCGTAATAACCGCATCTTCTCGGTCTGCCTGTAGTCGCGCCAATTTCGTGACCTTTATCACTAAGATATTTACCGACTTCATCAAAAAGTTCTGTTACGAACGGTCCGTTGCCTACTCTAGTTGTATAGGCTTTCATTACTCCCAACACACTGTCGATTCTGGTAGGACTGATGCCCGTTCCCGTGCAGACTCCGCCGCTTGTTGTGTTTGAAGATGTTACGAACGGATAAGTACCGTGATCTATGTCTAATAAAGTACCCTGAGCACCTTCAAATAATATGGATTTATTTTGATTATAAGCTTCATCTATCATTATTGAAACATCTTTTACATATTTTTTTATGAATTCAAATTTTTCTAAGCATTCATTATAGATTTTATTGAAATCAAATTTATCTTTTTCTCTGTAAAGCGCTTCGAACATCTGATTTTTTAAATCAATATTGTTCTTTAAAATTATAGGGAAATAATCTTTATCCAAAATATCAGCCACTCTGATACCGCACCTCGAGATTTTATCCTGATAGGCAGGACCTATTCCTTTAAAAGTTGTTCCGATCTTATTTTTTCTGCTATTCTCAAGAGCTCTGTCAATTTCTTTATGGTAAGGCATCACGACATGAGCATAAGGGCTTAGGAAAAGCCTTCCTTCAGGATTGATGCCTTCCATTTTTAATGTATCAAGCTCCGAAATAAATGATTCATAGTCAAAAACTACACCGTTACCGATTGCCGAAACAGTATTTTCGTGAAGGACACCTGACGGGATCATGTGCAGAATAAATTTTTTTTCATTTATCTTTACAGTATGGCCTGCGTTTGCGCCACCTTGATATCTGACTACGAGATATGATCGGGAACTCAATAAATCAATTATTTTTCCTTTTCCTTCGTCGCCCCATTGTGCGCCTACTGCTATTCTAACACTCATAATTACCTCCCAAAAACAAAACAGGTTTAGAAACTTTTCTAAACTTGTTTAATATTTCAAATTGAAAAATCTCTGCCTTTTAAGCTCTTCTTAAAGTTCTTTTTTTATGAATAGTTTTATCCCATAAAATTAATAATGGGGAAGCTATAAAAACTGAAGAATATGTTCCGACTGTAATTCCGATGAACAGCGTAAGTGATAATGTCCTGATCACTTCACCTCCTAAAAGGATAAGAATTATTACAACAAATAATGTTGTAAGACCTGTCAGTATGGTTCTTGATAATGTTTCATTTAT